>JBOGIX010000702.1:0-16198 GCA_050744685.1 Vicinamibacterales bacterium
GTCGTGGCCGCCGCGCGGGCCCCAGTCGTCGAGCTGGTGACGGATGCCGCGGCGTGCAAGCGTGCCGGAGAATGCATACGAGTGCCGGCTTTCCTCGTGCGGCCCCGAGCCGGTGATGATCCGGATCTCGCAGCTCGCGAGCTGGTGCAGGTACCAGGGATCGGTGAGGTCCGAGACGTAATCGACTGGATTGTGAAAATAGAAGTTCTCGTCGTACATCCCGTCCATGAAGCGCCGCAAATCGTAGATCCCCGAGAAGCAGTAGCACCGCTTGACGAGATCGGGATATCGCAGGAGCGTATTCGCCGCGTGATACGCACCGAGCGAGGCGCCGAACGTCGAGATCGGGATGCCGGCCGTCTGACAGTGGGCGTAGATGAAGGGGAACACCTCTTCACGGATGTATTCGTCGAACATCCGCTGCCGCCAGCTGCGGTGAAAGGGATGCGCCTGGTGGTTGTAGAACGAATCATGGCTGTTCGAGCCGACGCAGAAGACCTTGACGCGCCCCCCGTCGATGAAATCTTCGATCGCACGAATGAGGCTCCGATGCTCGAGCTCCCATTCGTTGCCGTGGCTGGTCGGAAATGCCAGCAGCGGCGGCCCCCAGTGACCGAAGACAGCCACCCCCATCTCCCACCCGAGCCGGGGGGAGTGCCAACGGTGATGTTCGATATGCATCGGGAGGCATTATCGGTGCGAAAAGAGCTGCGTGAAAGATCCACAGGAGCAGGGGAGCACGAGAGGTCGAAGAGAGTTGCGTCCAAGAGTGCAGAACCAGGACGGAATCGGTCGACGCCGGCCCTTCCGCGAGGTCAGGGTCGCCGCGAGCGGGTCGAGCGGCGATCAGCGTTGTGAGGCGCCAGCGCCGCGCAGCGCGCGTCCGGGTCTGGCGTTCGTGTGCTCGCCATTCACCAGCACGGGGACGCCGTTGACGATGACGTGCTTCATGCCGACGGCGTACTGGTGTGGCTGTTCGAACGTTGCGCGATCGGCGATGGTCGCCGGATCGAAAGCCACGACGTCGGCGAACATCCCCTCGCGCAGGAATCCGCGATCCGTAAGCTCGAGGTTCGTCGCAGGCAGGCCGCTCAACCGGTGGATGGCTTCCGCCAGCGGGATGATCTTCTCGTCGCGCACGAAGCGGCCCAGCAGGCGCGCGAAGTTGCCATACGCCCGCGGATGCGCGCCCGATCGGGTGAACGGCGGCTCGGGTGCCATGGAGGCCGCATCGGACCCGAACGCCATCCACGGCAGCCGGATCTGCCGACGCAGGTTGTCTTCCGACATCATGAAGTACACGGTGCCGACGCGCGAGCGATCCTCGAGCATGAGGTTCATGATCGTGTCGACCGGATCTTCCCGCCGCAGCGCGGCGACTTCGGCCAGCGTCTTGCCCGTCAGCGGCTTCAGCGCCTCCGACTTGAACTCCACCAGCAGCACGCGTTCGGGCGAGCCGGCGGCGAGGTAGAGGTTTTCCCACTCGGTCGAAGGCGTGCGGATCGCCGCGGCAATCTTCTGGCGCGTTTCGGGATCGGCAAGGCGTTCGTAGGCGGCGTCGTATCCGCCATCGAGTACCCAGGGCGGCATCGCCGCGTCGAGTCCCGTGGCCCCGGCGGTATAGGTGTACATGTCCGCCGTGATCTTCAGGCCGTCCCGCCGCGCAGATTCGACGAGCGCGATCGCCCGTTCCATCTTCGGCCAGTTCGTCTCGCCCGCCGCCTTGAGGTGATAGATCTCGGCGGGCACACCCGCCTCCCGGCTGATACGAATCAGCTCCTCGATCGCCTCGAGCAGCCGGTTGCCCTCGCTGCGCACGTGTGAGATGTATTTGCCCCGATAGCGGACGGCGACCTTGCACAGCTCGACCAGCTCTTCGGTCGTCGCGTAGAACGCGGGTGCGTAGATCAACGACGACCCGATACCCAGCGCGCCCGCCTCCATCTCACGCCGGACGATCTCACGCATGGCGTCGAGCTCCGCCGGCGTCGGCTGCCGATCGGCAAGACCGATCACATGCTCGCGAACGGTCGTGGCGCCCAGAAACGACGCGACGTTCTGCGATACGCCCCTGCGTTCGAGCTCGCCGAGGTACTCTGCAAGCGTCGTCCAGGTGATCTCGTACTTGATGTCGCCCATCTGTTCGACGAGCCGCGTCTTCATCGCCTCGTTCAGCGGGCCCATCGAGCTCCCTTCGCCGAAGATCTGGGTGGTGACGCCCTGGCGGATTTCCCCCTGCGATCGCCCGTCCGCGAGCAGCGACTCGGTCGACCACGACAGCATGTTGATGAACCCGGGCGCGACGGCCAGCCCCTTGGCGTCGAGGATCGTGGCCGCCTGCGCGTCCCCGAAATCGCCGAGGCCCGCAATGCGGTCGCCGCGCACGGCCACGTCGGCTACTCGTCCCGCGTTTCCAGTGCCGTCGTACACCATGCCGCCGCGCACGATCAGATCGAACGACTGCGGCTGCGCGACGAGCGAGGGCAGCGCGACGAGGGCGGCCAGCAGCACCGCAAGCACGAAGGCCTGGCGCACGGTCGAGGAAAGTCGCATATGCGGATTATCGGCCGGCCGGGGCACGACTCATCGAATCGTGTCGGGCATCCCCGGGCGCTGCAGCAGGGTCGGTCCGGCAACCTGCGGGTTGACCGTATACCGGTATGCCTCGATCAACCAGCCGCCGGCACGACGCTCGAGTACGAGCGTGGCCAATCCGGTCATCGACGGTGCGTTCTGGCCGCGCGTATCGGCGAGGCCGCTCAACTCCCATTTCGCGTCGGCGACGGCGACATCCCCCGTGATGCAGCGGACCTGGCCGATGAGAAGGGAGTGACGTGAGTGGCGGTACTCGGGCCGCATGAAGAGTGCGGATCGATTCTGCCGGATCGCCTGGGCGGAACCTTCGATGAACCCGTCTGGGTGGACCATGTCTCCTTCCGTTCCCCAGAGTTCGGAGATCCGCTGCGCGTCCTGGTTCGTCCAATGGGTGTAGAACGCCGGCCCTATGGCGCGAATGGCGCGATCGTCTCCGGGCAGGCATTCGTCCGGCTTCGCCGGCAGAGCGGGAACGCGGGCAACGCGGTCGCCGCCGCGTCCGCCACTGACTGCCCGCCCCGCGCCAGTGGCGGCGGGAACGGCCGCGCGCCGCGTATCCTCGATCTCGGCGCGGATCGCGATCAACAGGCCTTCGACGAGCTCGCGTCCTTTCGCGCGCGTCGCGAGCGTGGGGTCCCCGAGGATGCCCGTCGCCGAGTAGGTGCCGCCGCCTCCCGGCCGCCGCGTGAGACGAAACGGGCTGGATGCCTGTCCGTACTCCCTGACCGCAAGCGGCAAGTCCACGCCCGCGGGATCGACGAAGAGCATCATCGAGGTCTCGAGCTCGTCCGCGTGGCCGCCGACGGCCTGCCGCTGAATGCGCCGGGCCACGTTGTCGATGCGTGCGGCCAGATCGGTATACCGCAGGAGGATGCCTTCCGCCGCAAGCGCGCGCGCGCTTTCCGCCAGCGACCGGGTGTCGGGCGTGGACACGTTGAGGACGTAGAAACGCTTCGGCCCGTGGCGCGCGACGCTGCGGGCCACGTCCGCGACGACGTCGCGCGCCGTGTTGGTCGAAAGCGATGTCGACCCGGGATAGTCGCCGAAGGCGGGGAAGTGATGATACGGAATCGACGGCGCGGCCACGATGTCGACGATGCCGAGCAACCGGCGCGTCAGATAGGCGGCAAGCACGGCGTCGTTGCCCAGCCGCAGGTGCGGCCCGTGCTGGACCGCCGCGGCCCCGAGCGGTATCACGACGACGGTGTCGGGCGCGAGGCGGTGTTCCGCTGATTGCCAGGTGATGTCTTCGAGTCGAATGCCAGGCTGCTTCGGCGCCGCCTGCGCGGCCGGCCGTGAAGGCTCCTGGGTTGCTGCGCCGACCAGCGCGAAGAGAGACACCGCCGGAAGTATCGCCGCCACTCGCATGGCCACCTCGCCGGATTGGACGTTCGCGCGTAGTTTTCGGACTGTACACTGAATCCATGAGCGACTGGGACGCGGCGCGTTACCACCGGATTTCGGCGCCGCAGTTCGATTGGGGCCAGCGGGTGCTCGCGCGGTTGCAGCCTGCCGAAGGCGAGCGCATCCTCGATCTCGGATGCGGCACGGGCCGCATCACGCAGGAGATCCTGGCCGCAGTGGACGGCGGCAGCGTGACCGGCGTCGATCTCTCCGGCGCGATGCTGGCCGTCGCGCGCGCGTCGAGGGCAGGGCCGTCGTCGCGCCACCTCCGCTACGTGCAGGCGAGCGGCGTGGCGCTGCCGTTCAGCGGCGCGTTCGACGCGGTATTCAGCGCGGCCACGTTGCACTGGATCCGCAATCATGAGGCGGTGTTCGGCAGCGTTCACGCCGCGCTGAAGCCAGGTGGCCGGTTCGTCGCGCAGTGCGGCGGCGCCGGGAACCTGCGGCGCCTGCTCGAACACGCGGCGCCGCTGATGCAGGCGCCCGCCTACCGGCGGTACTTCGACGACTGGCGCGACCCGTGGCACTTCGCCGATCCGGAAACGACGGCCGCGCGCCAGCGCGCGGCGGGATTCACCGGCGTCGAGGCGTGGCTCGAGGAAGCGCCTGTCGATCTGGCGACCGCGGACGCGTATAACGAGTTCGTGTCCTGCGTCTGCATACGGCATCACCTGGAGCGCCTGCCGCTCAACCTGCGCGAGCCGTTTGCCAACGAGCTCACGGAGCGCGCCGCCCGAGACAGTCCTCCTTTCGTGCTGGATTACTGGCGGCTGAACATCAGCGGCGGGAAGGCCCCGGCGTGATCGAGCAGTACGAGGCGCGTGCGGCTGCGCACACGGCCAGCCGGGACGCGGAGACGCGGCGCTCCATTCTCATCGCGCGGCTTCGACTCGCGTCGTTCATTCCCGGCGCCGCCCTCGTGGTCTGGTCGCTGGCGCGCGGCATGCCCGCGGCTCCGCTCGCCACCGGGCTCGTCCTGCTCGTCGTCTTTGCCGCCCTCGTCTTCTGGCACGCGCGCGTGGATGCGCGCGCAGCCTGGTTCGATGCGCTGCGCACGGTCAACGCTCGTGCGCTGGCGCGCATCGGACGCGCCTGGGACCTGCTTCCGCCCGCGGAACCGCCGGCGGCGGAGGATAGCGAGCACCATCCATACGCCCACGATCTCGATCTGTTCGGGCGCGCGTCGCTGATGCAGTGGATCGGTCCGGCCGCAACGGCGCCTGGCACGCGCACCCTGCAGAATTGGCTGCTGCACCCCGCGCCGCCCGCGCAAATTCGCGCGCGTCAGCTCGCGGTCGTCGAGCTCGCCGGCGTGATGGAGTGGCGCGAGCAGCTCGCCGGACATGGCCGCCTCGCCTCCGCGATCAGGCCGGCGGAGCTGGCCGCGTTCATTCAGTGGGCCGAGGCGCCGGGGCCGTTCGGCGCACGCAGCAGCCGACCACTGCACGCCGCAGTCCTCATCCTCACTGCCGCGATCTGGGTGGGCGTCGCGCTGAGTGCCGCGGGCGTGCTTCCGGGCGGGCTCTGGATGATTCCGGTCGTCATCGGGACCGTGCTGTCGTTCGCGACCGCCGTGCAGGTGCACAGCGCATTCAATCGCGCCGGCGCCGGACAGCACGCGTTCGCGCGCTACGCCGACCTGTTCGCGCACGCCGCCACAGGCCCGGCAGGCGCGCCCTTTCTCGAGGCCATTCAGGCGCGCCTGACGGCAGACGGCCTCGGCGCGCCGGCCTGCCTGCACCGCCTGAACCGCATCCTCGGCCTCGCCGAGCTGCGGGCGAGCGCGGGGATCTTCCACTTCGTCGTGCAGGCCATGACGTTGTGGGACTTCCATGTCTTCTTCGCGCTCGAGAGGTGGCGATCGCACGTCGGCCCGCGTGTGCGCGACTGGATGGCAGCGGTCGGCGAGCTCGACGCGCTCAGCGCCTTCGCACAGATCAAGGCCGATAACCCGGAATGGGACATGCCCGACGTGGCCGGCGACCGGCACGTATTCGAGGCGCGCAACCTCGGGCATCCGCTGATCCCCGACGATCGGCGCGTGGGCAACGACGTCGCCGTCGGCCCGCCAGGGACGCTGCTCCTCATCACCGGATCGAACATGTCGGGGAAGAGCACGCTGCTCCGCGCCATCGGCCTGAACACGGTGCTGGCGCACGCCGGCGCCCCGGCATGCGCCTCGTCGCTGCGCCTGCCGCCGGTCGATCTCGAGACGAGCATTCGCGTCCAGGACTCGCTCGAACACGGCCTCTCCTACTTCATGGCGGCCCTGGCGCGCCTGAAAGGCGTCGTGGATCGTGCCCATCGGGAACCGGCCGTGGGGGACGGCCGCACGGTCATGTATCTGCTCGACGAAATCCTGCAAGGCACGAACACCGCCGAACGGTCGATCGCGGTGCGCGGTATCGCCAGGCACCTGCTGAAGGCTGGCGCCATCGGCGTGATGACCACGCACGACCTGGGAGTGGCGGAGGAGGAGCCCATGAAGAGCGCCGCGCGGCTGGCGCATTTTACGGAGATCGTCGATGCGCACGGCGGGATGACGTTCGACTATCGCCTGCGGCCTGGGCTCGCCACTTCACGGAACGCCCTGAGGCTGATGCATCTCATCGGCCTCGAGCTCGAGTCGCCCTGAGCTGGCACTGTGGTTGCGATCACCCGGCCAGGAGGTAGCGGTGACGAAACGAACGCTTGGAATGTTCGCAGGTGTCCTCGGCTCGGCGGTGGGCGCCTGGTGGTGGTCCCGGCAGCGCGCCGCCAAAGCGCGCGGACGGACCACGCGCGATCGCGGCACGGTCATCTTCGACAACACGCCGACTGCCGTCGAGGAAAGCGCGCGGTGAACTGCCGTTGCGATACGCCAGGCGGCGGCTTACCTGCCGCCTGGCTCCGATCTACGCTGTTCGCCCCTCGACGTCGCTCGGGGCGACGCTGGGCCTGTCGAAGGGTCGCGCGCCCGCCCGCCGGTACCGCCAATGGTCCGAATCCGGGAAAGAGACTGGCAACTGCAATGTAGGCCGTTCCGCCTCATCCGTTCTATAAGTCTCCGTGGATGCCGAAATGTGCAGCGGCGGGATGGTGTAACTGCCGATTTGTGACGGCGCGGCGTTTGCAGTCATCGCACCCGTGGCAAGAGCACGGAGTCTGACACGGCGTCATCAATACTGGCCAGCGTGGGCGGCGGGCCTGTGGCTCGCGGTCGGGCTGATCTCGCTGCTCGCCATCGGCGGCTGCCGCCGTGGAGTGCCCGTCATCGATCCGTCGGGCGGACTGTCGTCGGCCGAAGGCACGATCAGCGGTACCGTGCGCGGCCCCGAGAGCGCGGCCGCCATCGAAGGGCGGATCGTCGAGATCGTCAACCTCGAGACGAACGAACGCCAGCGGGCTTCTACCAACAGTGCCGGCGGGTTCACATTCAAGGTCAAGCCCGGACGCTACCGCGTCGAGCTCACGTTGCGAGACGGGGAGTCCCTCGTCAAGCAGCCCGGCATCATGAACGTGAACAAGAGCGACGTGGACGCGCACGCCGACTTCGTCATCGGCAGCACCCGCGTCTCGCGCCCCCGCGGCCCTGCCATGCGCACAGATCACGGGCTGGGGGCGCCGGTGGCATAATCAGCTTCCAGCTTCCAGCTTCCAGCTTCCCGCCTTATGTCCGTCTTCGGGCTTAGTTCCACTTTCGGGCGGTGCGCAACCCTCACGCACCTCGCTAGCGGTCGCACGGCTGGGGGCCTCGCATGGCAGGTGCCCAAGGCTGATGCCTTCGAAACGCCAGCGAAGCGAGAAGTCGGCAAGCCAAGAGCTGGAAGCGGGAAGCTGGAAGCGGGAAGCTGGAAGCGGGAAGCTGGAAGCTGACCATATACTGTCCCCATGCCCCCCGCCGCGCCCCTCGCGGTGCTCGTCGGCACGTTGTTCGCGCTGGCGGCCTCGGCGCAGGGATCCCGGTACGACGTCGCCATCATCGGCGGCCGCGTGGTCGATGGGTCGGGTCAGCCGCCGCGGCGCGCTGATGTCGGCATCGTCGATGGCCGCATTGCCGCGGTTCGCACGATCGCGCGCTCGGAGGCGCGCGAGGTCATCTCCGCGAAGGGCCTCATCGTCGCTCCGGGGTTCATCGACGTGCACACGCATGCCGACGATCTGGTCGAGCACCCGCTCGCCGCGAACTTCGTGTCCATGGGTGTGACGACCGTCATCGCCGGCAATTGCGGCAGCTCTGCGCTCGACGTGGGAGAGGCACTCGTGGCTTTCGATCGCGCTCCCGCGTCGGTGAATTTCGCGACCCTCATCGGCCATAACACCGTGCGCGCGGCGGTGATGGGGACCGCCGACCGGCTGCCGGGCGTCGGCGAGATGGCAAAGATGCGCTCGCTCGTCTGGCGCGCCATGGCCGACGGCGCGGTCGGCTTCTCCAGCGGCCTGCAGTACGTGCCCGGCACCTACGCGAAGGCGCCCGAGCTCATCGACCTGGCGCGCGTGGCCGGCAACGCGGGCGGTGTCTATGCCACGCACATGCGCAACGAGGGCACGGCGCTCGAGGACGCCCTCGACGAATCCATCCGCGTCGGCTTCGTCTCGGGGGCGCGCGTGCAGATCTCGCACCTCAAGGTCGACAGTCCGAGCCGCTGGGGCGCCAGCGTCAAGGCGCTCACCATGATCGACGCCGCGCGATCGCGCGGCGTGCAGGTGATGGCCGATCAGTATGCGTACACGGCCGCGAGCTCGACGCTTGCCATCCGGTTCCCGTCATGGGCGCTGGAGGGCGGTGCCGAGGCCACGAAAGCGCGCCTGACCGATCCGGCCCAGTGGACCCGCATCAAACAGGACATGCGCGGGCTTCTCTCCGAGCGCGGGCTCGACGATCTCTCCTTCGCCGTGGTCGCGTCCTACGGCGCCAATCGCGCGCTGAATGGCCTGAGCATGAAGCAGGTCGCCGCGACGATGAAGGGATCGGAGTCGGCTGACGCGCAGCTCGAGGCGGCGCGCGACATGATGCTCGCCGGCGGTGCCTCGATGGTCTACCACTTCATGTCGGACGACGATGTCGTGCGGATCATGCGGCATCCGTTCGTCGCCATTGCGTCCGACAGTGGGGCGCTGACTCCGGGAACCGGTGTGCCCCATCCGAGGGGGTACGGCAACAACGCGCGCGTGCTCGGCGAGTACGTGCGAACGCGCGGCGTGATTCGCGTCGAGGAAGCCGTGCGCAAGATGACATCGCTTCCCGCCGGGCACTTCCGGCTCGGGCGACGGGGACTGTTGAAGGAGGGATACGCGGCTGACGTCGTGATCTTCGATCCGGCAACGGTCGGTGAAACCGCCACCTTCGCCGCGCCGCATGCGTACCCGCGCGGCATCCCGTACGTGCTCGTCAACGGCGTCCTCGTGGTCCGCGAGGGACAGCACACGGGCGCGAGGCCTGGTATGGCCGTGTCGCGAGAGCCTGCTCAGTCGTCGAGCGCCAGGTAAACGACGACCGGCGCCAGCACGACCCACACGCCGACGGCCAGCATCGGGAGCGTGGTGTATGCGGCGGCGCCGAGGATCCATGACAGCGTGACATCGCGCGGCGCGGACCACCACGCGGTGGCGCCGAGCGTGGCGATCATCCCCCGCACCCACTCCGACGCCGTCGGTGCTGCCGCGATCGACGCGGCCGCCACGGAGACCGTCGCCGCCGCCTGCACGAGCGCGATCGGCCGCGCCGCCAGCCTCGCGGACTCTTCACGCGCGCGCACCTGCGCGCGCCACCAGACCGCGCTCGCCGACGGGACCGCCGCTTCGGCACGTGCGATCTCGCGATCCTCGAAGAAGGCGGCGGCGATCTCCGCGACGTCCGAACAGATGGCGCAGCCGCGGACGTGCGTGCGCAGCGCCGTGTCGGCGCGATCCGGCCAGCGGTTCGTGGCCAGCGCGTCGAGCAGATCGGCCTCGAGATGACAACTGAGTTTCATGGCCTGCCCTCGCGAGTGACCTGGCCCGCCGCGCCGATCGTGGTCCTCTCGAGGCGGGCGCCGCGCAGCATCGACGCCAGCCGCCGGCGCGCGCGAAACAGCAGCAGCTTGATGCTGCCGGCGCGCAGCCCGAGCGACTCCGCGATTTCCCGATGCGACGACCCCTGCGCGTAGGCGAGCCAGAGCAGCTCGCGTTCCCGCGGCTTGAGGTGGGCCATCGCGCGCCGCAGGTCGGCCGCGCGCTCGGTGGCCTCTGCGGCGTTCGTCGACTCGGCCAGGGTTTCGTGATCCGCCGCCGCCAGCAGCGGCGCGTGCCTGGCCCGCCGGCGGCTGTCGTGGATCAGGTTCGTCGCGATGCGGAACAGCGCATTGCGGCGATGCGCCTCGCTTTCGTAGGCGGCGCGCGCGCGCAGCAGCCGATAGTAGGATTCCTGCAGCAGGTCGTCGGCGAGCGCCCGGTCGCCTGTCACGCGCGCGATGTAGGCGCGAAGCGTCCGGGCAGTCCGGTCGTAGAAGCCGCGAAATGCCTCTTCATCCATCTCCAGCGCCACGGCATCCGTCGTCTCGGCGCGAAGCCGTTCGATTTCCGAGACCGTCAGCTCACGCATGGGGCTGGACAGCGCTATCGAGGAGGCCGAGCCGTTTCGACAGCACGTAAGAGGCGGCAGCCGACACCACGAACCCGGCGCCGATGGCCGTGGCCAGACATCCCGCAATGTAGAAGAATTCCCGGGCGTCCGGCACCGCGCGTCCGCTCAGGAACAGCATGCCCACGCCGCTCACCAGCAGCACGGCGCCAGCCTGCACCGACCAGAGAATCCGCGAGAACGGCGCGGCCATCGCCGGCCCCGCTTCCTGGAGCGGACTCGGGCCAGACTCGAGGAACCGGCGCCCGGAAGGCGTCTGCACGTAGGTGAGGAGCTCGTCGTTCGACGAGAACCGATCCATCAGTTTCGTGTGCACTTCCGCCTGGATCTTCGACAGGCGATTCCAGCGGCGATGGTCGAGCGCCGTGCGAATCAGCCAGATCAGCGTGCCGAGGACGATGCCCGCCGCCGTGAGGCCGGCGAGCCCGGCGAGGATCCCTTGGACCATCTGCTGCTGCGGCGTCGATCGCGGCCAGTCCTGGGTGTACTGGATGCGATCCAGGTAGTACGCGGCGTTCTGCGGCACTTCGGGGTGCTCGCCGAGGAACTCGCGCAGCTGCGGATAGGTGGCGAGGTACGACTCGTTCTGCATCAGCGACGGGTCGAGCTTCAAGACCCGGCCGACCGATGGCGGATGGCGCTCGAGCACCTGCATCAGTTCCTGCCGCGTGCGCTCGGCATCCATGGGCTCGCGCACGCGCGATTCCAGCTGGCGTTGGTCCTGTTGCCGCGTTTCGGGTGCGGGACTGGTCTGCGCGCCGCGCGCCTGCGCACTAACGCCGGAAACCAGCGCCGTGCAGGCCAGCAGCGCCGGGACGGCCCACCGGGCCGCCCGAACAGGATACGAACGCATTGAACGTGGGCTCATACCCTTCGATACGCAACAGCCAGGAATTGGTTAACAGGCGTCTTCCATCGCCGCCCCCTCCGCTCGCCCGAGAAACTCCCGCATGCGCCCCGGATCCATGTTTCCGCCGCTGACGATCGCCACGATCGGCCCATCGATGTGCACGCCGATACCGTCGGCTGCCCCGGACAGCACGGCGGCAATGCTGGCCGCCCCGCTCGGTTCCGCCACGATCTTCGCCTTCGTGAACGTCCACAGCACGGCATCGATGATCTGGTCGTCTGTCACGGTCACGACACCGGCCGCGAAGCGCCGGACGAGGGCGAATGTCAGGTCGCCTGGCCGCACCGGCATCAGGCCGTCGGCCACGCTCTCGGTCCGCGGCAGCGTAACAGGACGCCCCTCGTCGAACGAAGCCTTCATCGCGGCTGCGCCCGCGGGTTCCACGCCGATGACGCGCACGTGCGGCTGTGACAAACCGATGGCCGTCGCGACGCCGGCAGCCAGCCCGCCGCCGCCAATCGGGACGACCACGGCGGCCACGTCGGGAGCCTGCTCGAGGACCTCGAGTCCGACCGTCCCCTGACCCGTGACGATCCAGGGATGGTCGAACGGCGGCACCATCGTCAGGCCTCGCGCCGCGGCTTCGGCTTCGGCGCGTGCCTTTCGATCTGCGGACGTGGTGCCCGCGAAGATGACCTCGGCCCCGAACGCGCGCGTGCCTTCGATCTTGATACCGGGCGCCGTCGTCGGCATCACGACCACCGCGGGCGCGCCGAGCTCGCGCGCCGCCAGCGCCACTGCCTGTCCGTGATTGCCCGACGAATAGGTGATCACACCGCGGCGACGTGCCGCGTCCGTGAGCTGCGCGACCATGTTGTAGGCGCCGCGAATCTTGAAGGCGCCGGCCGACTGCAAATTCTCGCACTTGAGGAAGAAGGGGCGTCCGGCTGCCGACGAGACGTCGACGAGCGGAGTCTGACGCGCGATCGGCGCGATGCGGTGGCGCGCGGCAGTGATGTCCGAAAGAGCGATGGTGCTCACGTCTGATGGATTGTAGCGAAACCCGCCCACCTTCGCGCTGAATGGCGGCGCTACGGCGGGCAGGCTCCACCTTTCGCGCTGAATAGCGGTCGCTACGGCGGGCAGGCTCCACCTGCGCGCTGAATAGCGGTCGCTACGGCGCACCGGCCCCTGAACATTCGAACAGCGAACAGCGATCCGCGATCAGCGAAGTGTCTTGTTTATCGCAAGCACGAGCACTTCGTGCGGCGCGAGCGACCGCTTGTAGGCGGGCCCGTCGGCACCCATGACGAAGCTTACCGAAGCGCCGGTGACCATGTTGCGCCAGATCGCTTCGGGGATGTCGCGCGGGAACCCGACGTCGAGTGACTGTCTGGCGGGCGTATGGTTGATCGCGATGATCACGATCGCCGCTGCGGATTCGAGCAGTCGCACCTCGACAGTCTCGGGTGCTGCTGCCGTCCGCAGGTCCGCGGTGCGCGGCCGGAGCGGCGCGTAGAGCGCCGCATTTCTCGTCACCGCTTCCGTGAACTCCGCGGCGGCGGCAAGCGCCGCCGTGTTCCGTGCCAGCGCCGCCCAGTCGTCGAACAGGACGCCCCGCGCGCCGCGGGCGAGTGCGCTCCAGGCGCGGGCGGCGAGGTCGTCGCCGCCGTCCTTCACCGGAACGATCGCGATCTCCTCGGTGCCCGAGAGCTCCACTCCGGGATACGGTGCGTTGGCGATCACGCGATCGAGGAATGCCAGCCGGCCCTGGCGGCCCTCTGCATCACCAAGCGAGACCACATTGAATCGCAACCGCCGCATGTCGTCGAGATCGCGCTGCCGGGTCCGTTCGTCCGGGGCGGGTGCATAGCGCGCCCCGACGGCCACGATCGCCCGGAGGGCCTGGGCGTCAAGCTGAGACGTCGCGAGCAGTGCGAGCACGGCGGCGAGCGGCCGCCGAACCAGGTTCCAGTTGCCAGTATCCGGTTTCCAGTCGTTCATCATTGGTTGGCAGTTTTCAGTTCCGCCCGGTCCCCGGTAGCTACGCACGGGCAGTGGTCGGCACTCTCGGCACTGGTAACTGGCCACCACATTCAAGGTGACTGGAAACTGGGAACTGGCTACTTCATTTTCACCGCAGCGCCCCACTGAACCAGAGATCGTGATTGCCCGGCGGAGTCATGCCGGCGAGGCGCACCGCGAGCGCGATCTGCGCCCAGTGCCGGATCTCGTGTACCAGGACGTGAAACAGGAGCTTGCGCGAGGTGACGGACCACTGCTGATCCCGCACCTCGAAGGTCCGCAGCTGGTCGGCGACGTCTTCATCCAGCTCGTCGACCAGCTGCACGAGCTCGCGGCGGACCGACGAGCCATAGGCGAAGAGCGGCGGCGCGTTGTTGCCGGTGAGGCCGGTGGATTCGACTGGTTTCGCGCCGGTGAGACGCTGAAGGAAACGGCGCTCCCCCAGAAAGATGTGATCGATCAGCTTGCCGACCGTGGGCAGCCGGCCGCCGGGCTGCACGGCAATCTCCATCGCCTCCGGATGGTGTGACAGCCAGACGCGCCACTTGTCGCGCTCCTCGTCGGTGTAGCGCATCAGCTCGTCGAACGTGATGCTCAGGGGCATAGGATTCGCGCAGGTCGGCGGTGCTCGTCCAACGGTCTATAGTCTATCAAGGGTATGTTTTCGTCACGCGTGCCGGCGCACCTCGAGTCCAACCGCTTCTCGCTCGCCCTGGCCCGCGCGCGCGCCGCCGGTCGGCCCCTCATCGATTTGACACTCACCAATCCCACGCAGGCCGGCATCGCCTACCCGCCGGATCTGTTCGGCGCGCTCGCGCATCCCGCCGCGAGCGTGTACGCGCCGGAGCCGTTCGGCCTGCAGTGCGCGCGCGAAGCCGTCGCCGCCGATTTCGGAAGGAAGGGCATCGCCGTCGACGCCGACCGGATCGTTCTGACCTCGAGCACGAGCGAGGCGTATTCGCTGCTCTTCAAGCTGCTGTGCGAGCCGGCCGGCGACACGGTGCTCGCACCGGTACCCAGCTATCCGCTCTTCGAGCATCTCACGAGCCTCGACGGCGTTGTGTCCGAGCCCTATCGACTGCGCTACGACGGCCGCTGGTGGCTCGATGCGGCCAGCCTGGCGCACGTGTGGAGCGCGCGCGTGCGAGCAGTGCTCGCCGTGAGCCCGAACAATCCGACCGGATCGGTGCTTTCGCCCGGCGAGCTGCGGGAGCTCGACTCCCGATGCGCGGCCGCAGATGCTGCGCTCATCGTCGACGAGGTGTTTGCAGACTATCCGCTCGCCCCTGACGAAATGGCCGCGAATGCGGGCATCGCGCAGCCCGCCTCCCTGACCTTCCGCCTCGGCGGCTTGTCGAAGTCGGCCGCGCTTCCGCAGGTGAAGCTGGGCTGGATCGCGGTGGACGGGCCCGATGCGCTCGTCCGCCGTGCGCTCGGACGTCTCGAGCTCATATGCGATACGTATCTGAGCGTGTCGACGCCGGTGCAGCTCGCTGCCGCCGGGCTGATCGCGCGGGGCGCCGAGATGCGGCGGCAGGTGCTCGAACGCATCCGCGCGAATCATTCACTGATTCGGGAGATGGCCGCGGCGCATCCTGCGGTCGATCTCCTTCACGCGCAGGGCGGATGGTCCGCGGTGCTGCGCATCCCCGCGCGAGCCAGCGAGGAGGAGACCGTGCTCGCACTGCTCGAGCGCGACGGGGTGGTCGTGCATCCCGGGTACTTCTTCGATTTTCCGCACGAGGCCTTTCTCGTCGTCAGCCTGTTGCCGCCGATCGATCACGTGCGCGAGGGCCTCGCGCGCGTGCTGGAGCGCGTGAATGTCTGAACCAGGGTATTTCCATCGCGGCCGGCACGCCGGGCTGCTCGTGCCGTTGTTCTCGGTCCCGACCACTACGAGCTGGGGTGTCGGCGAGATTGGCGACCTGCCGCGCTTTGCCCGCTGGGCCGAGCAGGCCGGCTTCGATTTCGTCCAGCTGCTGCCCTCGAACGAAATGGAGGAAGGGCAGAACTCGCCCTACTCGGCGATGAGCGCCATGGCGCTGGACCCCGTGTTCATCTCGCTGCGCGAGGTGCCGGAGTTCGCCGAGGCCGGCGGCATCCAGGTGCTCGACGAGGTGGAACGGCAGCGGCTGGAGGCGGCGCGCAGCGCCCAGGCGGTGGACTTCCGATCGGTACGCGCCGTCAAGACGAAGGCGCTCCGCGCGGCCTTTGCGGCGTTCAAGGACCGCCATCGGGGCACGGCCTCGGATCGCGATCGTTCCTTTACGGCGTTCGCCGGCCGTGAACGCTGGTGGCTCGACGATTACGTGCTGTTTCGAGCGCTGCACGACGAGCACCAGGCGCGCTACTGGCGCGAGTGGCCGCCCGCGCTGCGCGACCGGGATCCACAGGCGCTCGCGGCCGCGCGCGAGCGGCTCGCCGACAGCATCTTCTATTACGCCTTCCTGCAGTGGCTGGCCGACGAGCAGTGGCAGCATGCGCGCCAGGCCTGCGGCCGCGTCGGCATCTTCGGCGACTTTCCCTTCATGGTCAGCGGCCACAGCGCCGACGTCTGGGCGCGGCAGGACGAGTTCGACATCGATGCGTCCGTGGGCACGCCGCCGGACGCGTTTTCCGAGACCGGGCAGGACTGGGGCCTGCCCGTCTACCGCTGGAACGTGATGGCGGCGAACGGCTACGAATGGATTCGCCAGCGGATCCGGCGCTGCGTCGAGCTGTAC
>JBOGIX010000703.1:0-6355 GCA_050744685.1 Vicinamibacterales bacterium
GCTATGAGAGCGACGCGTTCTGGAAAGCGCGCGAGGCGCTCGCGTCGGGAAGGCCCGAGCTGCTGCACTACGATCTGAACGACGATTTCGCGCAGGAGAACGGCCTGGTGTGCGGAGGACAGATGGACGTCCACATCGACCCGCTCGAGCCGACACCGCACCTCTATATCGTCGGCGCCGGCCACGTCGGGTGGCACCTGGCCCGCCTGGCAACTGATGCCGGGTTCCGGATTCACGTCGCGGACGATCGCGAGAAGTTCGCGAACGCCGAGCGTTTTCCCGGCGCGCAGGAAGTCGTCGCCGAGCCCATCCCGTCGTGGCTGAACCGGATCGAGCTTCCCGCGTCGGCGTTCGTCGTGGTGGTGACTCGCGGCCACACGCACGACCTCGACGCCATGCGCGCGCTCGCGCCGCGTGGACTGAGGTATCTCGGGCTGATCGGCAGCCGCGCGAAGGTGCGGCGCATCTACGACGTGCTCCTGTCGGAGGGCACGCCCGTGGAGTGCCTCGAGCGCGTCCGCTCCCCCATCGGCCTCGACATCGGCGCCGTCACCCCCGCCGAGATCGCGGTCAGCATTCTCGCCGAGCTGATCGCCGTCCGCCGCGGCGCCGACACCGCCGCGCTTTCGATGAAGCGTCTCGCAAAACTCGGCGCCGCACGGTGACCCCACGGCCGGTAACGACGCCGCCCGCGAGGA
The DNA here is from genome assembly GCA_050744685.1 of Vicinamibacterales bacterium. GTDB lineage: Bacteria > Acidobacteriota > Vicinamibacteria > Vicinamibacterales > 2-12-FULL-66-21 > JACCXG01. The sequence goes on from JBOGIX010000703.1 coordinate 699, forward strand.
CACATGACGCTCCCCAGCCGCAAGGGTGACCCCCCTGGCAACGAATAGGCCGCCGGCGAGGACGAGAGATGCCCTCATTCGGAACGCTGTCATCCTGACGATGGACGATCGGCAGACCATCGTCGAGGGCAGCGTCGCCGTGCAGGACGGCGCGATCCTGGCGGTTGGATCCGCCGACGAGGTCGCGTCCGCGACCCGGGGCGTCGCCTTCGATACGACTGTCGACGCACGAGGCGGCTATCTCCTGCCCGGCTTCGTCCAGACGCACGTTCATCTCTGTCAGACATTGTTCCGCGGCTTCGCCGACGACATGCCGCTGCTCGACTGGCTGCGCCGGCGCGTGTGGCCGATGGAGGCGGCCCACTCCCCGGCCACGCTCGGGGCATCCGTTCGCCTGGCCGCGGCGGAACTGCTCCGCTCCGGCACGACCACGGCGCTGACGATGGAGACCGTGCACGATACGGACGTCGTGTTCGAGGCGCTCGAGGGCGTGGGGCTGCGCGCGACCGTCGGCAAGTGCATGATGGACTCGGATGCCGAGGTGCCGCGGCGGCTGCAGGAAGACACCAGGCGGTCGATCGACGAAAGCCTGGCGCTGAAACAGCGCTGGCACGGGGCGGCGAACGGCCGGCTGCGGGTGGCGTTCGCGCCGCGGTTCGCGCTGTCGTGCTCGCGGCGGCTGCTGGAAGCGGTCGCCTCGTTGTCCCGGTCCGAAGGCGTTCTGATTCACACCCACGCGGCGGAGAGCCGCGACGAGGTCGACGTGGTGCGCCGGTTATCCGGCGGCTTCTCGAACATCGAGTATCTCGCGGACGTCGGCCTCGCCACGCCGCGGCTCTGCACGGCGCATTGCGTGTGGGTCACCGATACGGACCAGGCGCTGCTGGCCGAACGCGGAGTCAAGGTGTTGCACTGCCCCGGCTCCAACCTGAAGCTCGGCTCCGGTATCGCGCCGATCGTCGAGATGCGCGCGCGCAGGATCTCGGTCTCGCTCGGCGCCGATGGCGCGGCGTGCAACAACCGCCTGGACATGTTCGACGAGATGCGGCTTGCGGCCACGCTCCAGGCGATGCGCCGCGCGCCAGGCGCCCTGCCCGCGCGCGACGTGGTGTGGATGGCCACTCGTGAAGGCGCGCGGGCGATCGGCCTCGAGCACGAGATCGGTTCGATCGAAGCCGGCAAGCGCGCCGACCTGCAGATAGTCGACCGCGATCGTCCGCACCTGGCCCCGGCGCCCGACCCATGGTCGACCCTCGTCTACAGCGCACGCGGGTCGGACGTTCGCATGGTAATGGTCGACGGCGAGATTCTGGTTCGCGACGGAGAACTCACGCGCATGGATGCGGCTGAGGTTACGGCAGCAGGCCGGGAGGCAGCGCTGGAGCTCGGCCGCCGGGCTGGAATTTCCTGACGCCGCCAGGCTGGCCCCGACGTTGCCGAGCGCGCCCGGCGCGGCCGGACCGTTTTCGCTTATAATGTTTTAGCAGTCACCGGCTTCGAGTGCTAGATCCATATGTCGACGCATCCTGCGCTTCCGGAACGGGATAGACGGATCCTCGGCGTGCTCGTCCAGGCGTACATCGATGATGGGGAGCCGATCTCGTCGTTGTGGCTGGCGAGCCGGGGGTTCGGGGTGTCTTCCGCGACGTTGCGGAACGTACTCGCCCGCCTCGAGGAGCAGGGGTACGTCCGTCAGCCGCACACCTCGGCGGGCCGCGTGCCGACCGATCTCGGGTACCGCGTTTACGTCGATCAACTCCTGAGCGAGCGCCGAACGTCGCGTCCCGCGCCTCAGGTCGAGGCGCGGCTGCGTCGCGCCGGCACGTTCGACGACCTGTTGACGCACGCGTCGCAGGAAATGGCGCGCGCCTCCCAGCAGTTGAGCTTTGCGATCGCTCCGGCGACCGGTACCACCGCGCTCGGCCACCTCGACTTCGTGCCCCTCGATGGCGGCAAGGTGCTCGTCGTCCTGGTCTCGACGGGCGGGCACGTCACGCACAAGGTGATCGAGCCGAGCGAGCCCTTCCGCCTGCAGGATCTGCAGGCAGCGGCGAACTATCTGAACAGCGAGTTCCGCGGCCAGTCACTCCTCGCCGTCCGCGACGCGGTCCTGGAGCGCCTGCGGGAAGAGCGTAATCTGTACGACGAGCTGATGTCCCGGGCGCTCAGGCTGGCGAACACGACGTTTGCGGACATGGTGTCCGAGCCCACCGTCTTCATCCAGGGCGCGTCGCTGCTGCTGGAGGATGTCGGCATCGAGAGCCCCGACGTCACGCTCCAGACCCTGCGCACGCTGTTGCGGATGATCGAAGAAAAGACCCGGTTGATCGAGCTGCTCGACGGCTACATCAGCGGCAACGCGTTGACGATCGTCATTGGTTCCGAGCACCACACGCCGGACCTGCAGCGGTTCAGCCTCATCGCCGCCACCTATTCGGACGGCTACGGCACAGGGGCGGTCGGCGTCATCGGCCCCACCCGGATGCGCTACTCACGGGCCATCAATGCGGTCGAGGGGCTGTCGAAGGCCATCGCCCGCACCGTCACGAGCCGTTCGTAGCGCGGCCCTGCGGCCACGAGAACACGAAAACATGGAAGACAATCGCACCGACTCCGAGCGTCGCTTCGGCGACGCCTCTGAAACCGCGGGCGCGGCCGTCGCGGCCGATGCCCCTGATGCCACGGCGGAACTGCAGCGGCAGCGGGACGAATACAAGGACCTCCTGCTCCGGAAGAGCGCCGAGTTCGACAATTTCCGCAAGCGCACCGAACGCGAGCGCCTCGCCGTCACCGAAGCGGCGGCCGCCGACCTGCTCGGCGAGCTCCTGCCGCTCGTCGACGATCTCGAGCGGGCGCTCAAGGCCGAAAGCGGCGCCGACTCGGTCGACGCGTATCGCCGCGGCGTGGAGCTGATCCATCAACAGCTGCTCGAACTGCTGCGCAAGCGCGGCGTGCGGCCGATCGAAGCGGTCGGTGCCGACTTCGATCCGCACTACCACCAGGCGGTGTCGCACGAGCCAGCCGCGGGTCATCGCGACGGCGAGGTCGTCGAAGAGTTCCGGACGGGCTACATGCTCGGCGATCGGCTGCTGCGGCCGTCGATGGTGAAAGTCGCAAAAGGTGAAGCGTGAGGGCCGGCGTGAGCAAGCGTGATTATTACGAGGTCCTCGGCGTCGATCGCCAGGCCAGCGAGCAGCAGATCAAGAGCGCGTATCGCAAGCTCGCGCTGAAGCACCACCCCGACCGCAATCCCGGGAACAAGGAAGCGGAAGAGCATTTCAAGGAAGCCGCGGAAGCGTATTCGGTGCTCGCCGACGCGCAGAAGCGCGGCCTGTACGATCGCTTCGGCCACGCCGGCGTGAGCGGCGCCGCGGGTGGAGGCGGCTTCGATCCGACGATCTTCGCCGACTTCTCCGACATCTTTTCGGGCCTCGGCGATGCCTTCGGCTTCGGCGACCTTTTCGGCTCGCGGCGGCGCCGCGGCGGGCCGCAGCGAGGCGCCGACCTGCGCTACGACCTCGAGATCACGTTCGAGGAATCGGCCGAGGGCACCGAGACCACGATCCAGATTCCGCGGGAAGAGACCTGCGAGACCTGCACCGGCACGGGCGCCGCGCCGGGGACGACCGCCGAGACCTGCTCGCAGTGCCGCGGATCCGGCCAGCTGCGGTATCAGCAGGGTTTCCTGACCGTCGCGCGGCCGTGCTCGAACTGCCGCGGCACCGGCAAGACCATCGCGAAACCGTGCACCACGTGCCGGGGCGCCGGTCGCGTCGGCCGCGAACGCTCGCTCACCGTCAAGATTCCCGCCGGCATCGCCACGGGCCAGCGCATGCGCCTCTATGGCGAGGGGGAACACGGCTCGGCCGGCGGCCCCCCGGGCGACCTCTACGTCGTCGTGCACGTGCAGGATCATCCGTTCTTCCATCGCGAGGGAGACGATCTCTATTGCGAGCTGTCGATCCCGTTTCACACGCTCGCGCTCGGCGGCGAGGTGAAGGTGCCGACGCTCAACGGCCGCGCCGAGGTCGACGTGCCTGCCGGCACGCAGCCCGGCGCGCGGTTCAAGCTGCGCGGCAAAGGCATGCCGAACGTTTCGGGCCGGGGGCATGGCGATCTGCACATCATCGCGCGCGTAACGGTGCCGAAGAAGCTCACGAAGGAGCAGCGGCAGATCATCGAGGACCTCGCGCGGACCATGCCGGCCGAGAAGGCCGATGCCGACGGCAGCGAAGCCGCCGAGAAGCCGTTCTTCGAGCGGGTGAAGGACATCTTCGGGTGAGCATCGGCAGCTCACCCGCACTCATCATCCGATTCCCCCACGACACCACACCTGCCGAGCGCGACCGTCTGGTCGGGCTGCTCGCGGACCACGACCTCGTCGCGATCCAGGAAGACGACCTCTCGGCGCCGCGCGCCTGGACGGCGCACTTCGCAAGCGCGGAGTCGCGCGCCGCGGCCGCAGCAGCCATTGGCGGTGTCGCAGCGTTCGGCGCCCTGCAGCTCACCGATGTGGACGTAGAAGACGACGATTGGGCGCGGCGGACGCAGGCCGATCTGCCGGCGATCCGCGTCGGCCGGATTGTGGTGGCGCCGCCGTGGGATCTTCCCGACGTTGCCGCAGGCCCGCCCTCGGCCGGAGACATCGTCGTCGAGATCGAACCATCGCGAGGATTCGGCACCGGACATCATCAATCGACCCGGCTGTGCCTCGTCCTGCTGCAGAACCGCGACCTCGCGCAGCGCACGGTGATCGACGTCGGCACCGGGTCCGGCGTGCTGGCGATCGCGGCGGCCAAACTGGGCGCGGGATTCGTTGCCGCCTTCGACAGCGATCCGGACGCCATCGAGAACGCGCGCGAGAACGTGGCGCGGAACGGGGTCGCGCACACCGTCGAGGTGCACGTGCGCGATCTGCGCGCGGCGGGGGTCGCGCCAGCCGACGTGGTGACGGCCAACCTGACCGGAACCCTGCTGGCGCGCCATGCCGACGCACTCGGCGCGCTCGTCCGCTCTGGAGGCAGCCTGATCATCGCCGGCTTCACCATCGACGAGAAGCCGATAGTGCTCGAAGCGTTCGAGCCGCACTTCGGGCTCGCCGAGTCGGCCGAGGAAGATGATTGGTGGGCGTTCGTGCTGCGAGGGTGAAACAGATCAGTTTCCAGTTGCCAGTTATCAGTTACCAGTTTCTCTGTGGTTGCCAGTTGTCGGTTGCCGCCGGTTGCCAGTTGCCGGTTGCGGCCAGTTGCCAGTTGTCAGTTGCGCGCCAGCTGCCAGTTCCCAGAGACCGCTACTGGCTACTGGCAAACACAAAGCTGCTGGAAACTGGTTACTGGCAACTGGAAACTGACGCCGCCCTCACGCCGCCCAGATTCCGAGTAACGCCGCGATCGCCGCGAGCGGCGCCGTCTCGGCGCGCAGCGTGAGCGGGCCGAGAGTCAGCGGCACGCATCCGCTCTCGAGCGCGGCCGCGTGCTCCTCGGGCGTCCACCCCCCCTCCGGGCCAACTACGATCGACGCAGCGCGTGGGATCGGCCTCGCGACCAGTTGGCGAATCGTGACAGCCTGTGCCGCGAGCGACGGCTCTGTGAGCAGAAACGCGGGATCGGGTCCCCGGCCTTCAATCCACACCGGGAATGCGACGGGCTCGCTCAGAG
>JBOGIX010000704.1:0-2253 GCA_050744685.1 Vicinamibacterales bacterium
GGCGCCCACGTGCACATCTGCCACATGAGCGCGCGGCAGTCGCTGCGCGCGGTGCGCGCGGGGAAGGATCGTGGCGTGCGGGTCACCTGCGAAGTGGCGCCGCACCATTTCACGCTCACCGATGCCACGCTCGACGGTCCGGACAAGTACGACACGAATTTCAAGATGAACCCACCGCTGCGCGAGGAGGCGGATCGCGACGCGATGCTCGAGGGCATTGCCGACGGCACGGTGGACGCCATCGCCACCGATCATGCGCCGCACCATGCCGACGAGAAGATGGTGGAGTTCGACCGCGCGCCGTTCGGCATCACCGGCCTCGAGACGGCCGTGCCGCTGGTGTTCGACAAGCTGGTGCATGCCGGACGCATCTCGGTGGTCCGCGCCATCGAGCTGTTGTCCTCCAATCCGGCGCGCGTGTTCAACCTGCCGGGCGGCCGGCTGGGTGACGGGATGCCGGCGGATCTGACCGTGATCGATCCGGACCGTCGCACGGTCGTCGACGCGGCGTCGCAGAAGACGAAATCGAAGAACACGCCGTTCAACGGCTGGGAGCTGCGCGGCGCGGTCGCCCTGACCATGGTGGGCGGGCGCATCGTGCACCGGGTGACGGCATGAGGGCATACGCAGTGAATCGACGAGACGAGCTCAGGCAGAGGGCGCTCGGTCAGCTTCAGGAGCTCGGCGTGCTGATGCGCGCGGGCCACTACGACTACGCCAACGGCTATCACGGCCGCGCGTATCTGAATCCCCACCAGCTGTTCGTGCACCCGTCGACCATCTGGCGGCTGGCGCAGGATCTGCTCGACGTGCTCCCGGGCGCGCTGCTCGAAAGCACCGAGGTCGTGGCCGGGCCCGTCACCGGCGGTGCCCTGCTCGCGCACACCATGGCCGGCCTGCTCGACGGCCGGCGCGCGCTCACGCATCCGCCCTGCAGCTTCGCCCCGTTCACCTACGCAGACGATCGCCTGGTGCTCAGGGAGTTCTATGCGCGTCATCTCGCCGGCAAGCGGGTGCTGCTCGCAGACGACGTGAGGAACACGGGGAAGACGTTCGAGCGGTGCGCGCAGATGGTGAAGCAGGCGGGAGGCACGGTGATCGCCACCGTCGAGATCTGCGACCGCATGGAGCCGGTGGTCGACGTCGCGGTGCCAAACTACGCGCTGGCCGAATACGAAGCGCCGCAGAACTACCCGGCCGCGTCATGTCCGATGTGCCGCGCCGGCGAGCCCATCACCACGTTCTGAGACACCTTCACGTAATGCCAAGAATGCCAAGAGTGCCAGGAATGCCAGGAATAAGGGGAGGATGATTCGCGCTACGCGTGCCGCCTCGATGGCGGCTGCGCTCGATGGCCTCTACCACGATTACAACCGCGAAGACGCGGCCGCCGATCCTGTCCACCTGGTGCGTCCGTTCGCAGGCAGCGCCGACCGCGAGATCGCCGGGTTTTGCGCGGCAGCGCTGGCATTCGGACGCGTGGCCAGCGTCATCGCGTCGATCCGGACGCTCTTCCGGATCATGGGGCCGCACCCTGCCGTGTATGTACGCGCATTCGAGCCCGGCGCGCCGCATCCGGAGCTGCGCGCGATGGTGCATCGCTGGACGCGCGGCGTGGATCTCGCGGCGCTGCTGTGGATCCTCAGGCAGATGCTCGAGCAGTCGGGATCGATCGAGCGCTTCTTTGCAGAAGGCATGAATCCCGCGGACGTCGACGTCGGCCCGGCGCTCGACCGCTTTTCCACACGCGCGCTGGCGCTGGACGTCCGCCGCGTCTACGGCCGGCTGCCGAAACGCCCCGGAGTGTGCTACTTCTTTCCGCGGCCATCGGCCGGCAGTGCGTGCAAGAGGCTGAACCTGTACCTGCGCTGGATGTCGCGGCGCGACGAGGTCGATCTCGGCGCCTGGTCGCGGCTGCCTCCGTCGAAGCTGATCGTGCCGCTCGATACGCACGTGATCCGGCTGGCGAAGTGCCTGCGGCTGACCCGCTATACGAGCCCCGGGTGGAGGATGGCGGCCGACATCACCGCATCGCTGCGGCAGCTGAACCCGGACGATCCCGTCAGGTTCGATTTCTCGCTGTGCCACGTCGGCATGATGAACGCCTGCGGCTTCGGGCGCAGGCAAGGAGACAGTCAATGTCCGCTGAGAGGGCTCTGTCGCCCGCGGGGCTGGCCGCGATCGGCCTGATCGCGGCACTCGCCGGCTGCGCGGCTACGCCGCCGGCGTATGTCGTCGTGAGCAGGACCGCGC
>JBOGIX010000705.1:0-2900 GCA_050744685.1 Vicinamibacterales bacterium
GATCTCGCCCGCCACCTCCATCGGCCACGTATCGGCCTGCGGTTTTGCCGGCACTTCGAACACCAGCAGGCGCGCGCTCGGACCGTCCCACCCGGGTCCCTTGGCGCCGCGCCCGTGCAGCGGCGCGACGACGAGCTCCTGTTGTGTGTCGCCGTCGACGTCCGCCCATTTGATGCGGTGGAGCGTCGGCTCGGCGGAAATCGGAAAGACCTCCCACGCAGGCGTGGCGCCCGGCGCGTTCTGCCGCACCCACTGCAGCGTGCCCGTGTTCTGCTTCGTCCAGCCGGCGCCGAGCGCGACGTCGAGCCGGCCGTCGCCATCGATGTCGTGCGGGGCCAGGGTGACGTTGTCGGCCGTCGTGGCGCCAGCGGCGAGAATCACGTGCTTCGTCCAGTCGGGCGCCTCGAACCACACCAGCTCGGTGCCGCTGATGGCCAGGATGTCGGTGCGCTTGTCGCCGTTGACGTCGCCGGGCACGACCGCGTAGCCCACGCCGAAATCCTTGGCGATTTCCTGCGCAGTGAACTTGACCGAGGCAGTCTGCCCGGCCGTTTGTGGCGTGCGCGTCGTGGCGGCGACGATCGCGACCGTGGAAAGGCCGAGCCCCACGGCAACCGCGAGCTGGCGGACATGGCGAAAATGAGAGGTCATAGCGCCGACAGTCTACACCGTCACACTCGGGGGCTCGGTACTCGGGGCTCGGTACTCGGGGGGCAAGCTCGAGGCTCGAGGCTCGGGGGCTCGGGCGCCTGGGGGTTTCGGACGCGCCGCTAAAGCGGCGCGCTACGGGCGCCGGCGTCAGCGAACCCGCTCTCGAACGAACCGTCGACGCCCGTACCGCGGACTTCAGCCCGCGTTTTTGCACCCCCGAGCCCCCGAGCTCGGGGCCCCCGAATACCGAGCCCCGAGTACCGAGCCCCGACACGCGCGAAGTTCCTATAATGTCTGCGTCGTGGGTGCCAGGCGCGAGCCCGGCGGGCCACATTTCTGTGCTGAACGAGACTCGTCACCGTAATTGCAGGGCCCATCATGTCCAATAGCTTCAGCCGTCGTGAGTTCTTCGAGATGTCCGCGGGCGCGTCATTACTGTCCTCGCGGGCGGCCTCTTGTTGCCAGGGGGCTTTCTTGCGGCATAGCGGGGGGGTGATGCCCGGGATCACCGCATCTACGCCCGCGCCGTTCCACGGTGCGCAGTCGACGCAGGCTGCCCCTGCGAACGACTGGTTCTCGGGCGCGCCGGCCGGCCGATCGATCGTGCGCGCGAGCACGGGCATGGTCGCGACGAGCCAGCCGCTTGCCTCGTTGACGGGCGTCGAGGTGCTGAAGCGCGGCGGCAATGCCGTCGACGCCGCCGTCGCCATGGCCGCAGTGCTGAACGTGACCGAGCCGAGTATGACGGGGGTCGGGGGCGATGCGTTCATGCTGGTGTATTCGGCGAAAACGAAGAAGCTGGAAGGGCTGAACGCGAGCGGCCGCGCGCCGCGCGCGTTGAACCTCGACTACTTCACCTCCCGCAAGCTGACGGCGATGCCCGTCGCGGGCATGGAGCCGATCACCGTGCCGGGTGCATTCGACGGGTGGGTGACGCTGCTCGAGAAGCACGGCACGATGAAGCTGGCGGATCTGCTGGCGCCTGCGATCGCTTACGCGGAAGAGGGATTTCCGCTGATGGAGAAGATCTCGGCCGACTGGGCGCCGGAAGTCGGCAAGCTGAAGGCGAACGCCGCGGCCGCGTCGACGTTTCTCGTCAACGGCGGCGCGCCGCCGCCCGGCACGATCTTCCGGCAGAAGAACCTGGCCCGCACGCTCCGCACGCTGGCCGCGGGTGGACGCGAAGCCTTCTATCGCGGCGAGATCGCGAAGGCGATCGTCGACTACTGCCAGAAGCACAACGGATTTCTGTCGATGGAGGATTTCGCCGCGCAGAAATCGGAATGGGTCGAGCCGATTTCCACCACCTACCGCGGGCACACGCTGTACGAGATACCGCCGAACGGCCAGGGGCTCACCGCGCTGCTGATGCTCAACATGCTCGAGGGGATCGACCTGCAATCGATGCGGAGCGATCCGGCGCGTTACTACCACACGATGATCGAGGTGGCGAAAATCGCCTTCGCGGACCGTAATCGCCACCTCGCGGATCAGGCGTTCGCGAAGGTGCCCATCAAGGAACTGCTGTCGAAGGACTATGCGGCGGGCCGGCGCGCGCTGCTCAATCCGGACAAGGCAATCGATCCGCCCTCCTACGGCGACGTCAAGGTCGGCAGCGACACCACCTACTTCAGCGTCATCGACAAGGATCGCAACGCGGTATCGTTCATCAACAGCATCTTTCACGCATTCGGATCCGGCGTCGTCGCCGGCGAGACCGGGATCATGCTGCAGAACCGCGGCGCCGGCTTTTCGCTCGAGCCCGGGCATCCCAATCGGTACGAACCTGGCAAGCGGCCCTTCCACACGATCATCCCGGCGATGGTCTTCAAGGACGGCCGGCTGCTGATGTCGTACGGCGTGATGGGAGGGGACATCCAGCCACAGGGGCACACACAGGTACTCGTGAACCTGATCGACCGCGGGATGAACCTGCAGCAGGCGATCGACGCGCCGCGCACGCGGTATATCGGCGGACGCGGCGTCATGATGGAGGACGGCCTCACGGCACCCGTTATCGAGAATCTGATCGCGCGCGGCCACGAGCGGATCGCGCCGGGGCCGGGGGTGGAGCATCGCGCGTTGATGGGTGGTGGCCAGGCGATCATGATCGATCCCAACACGAACGCGCTCCTGGGCGCGTCGGACGTTCGCAAGGACGGCATGGCGATGGGGTATTGAACTCGGGAACTGGGGAAGTAAGAAACTGGGGGAAGTAAGAAACTGGGGAACTGGGGGAAGTCGGGAAC
>JBOGIX010000706.1:0-2867 GCA_050744685.1 Vicinamibacterales bacterium
ACCTCGCGATCGACGGCCAGAGCCGCGCCGGCCGGCACGCGCGCCGCATCGGCGGCACGCATCACGAGCGACCCGAGCCGCCGCATCTCTTCCTTCAGCAGGCCGACGGCGTTATCCAGCTTGTCGCCGCGGAAGGAGTTGCTGCACACCAGCTCCGCGAGCCTGTCCGTCTTGTGGACGGCCGTGGGGCGGAGCGGCCGCATTTCGTGCAGGCGCACGCGCACGCCTGCCGAAGCTGCCTGCCATGCGGCCTCGCTGCCCGCCAGGCCGCCGCCGATGATGTGAACGGAAGACATCAGGAGATCTCGCCCGCGACGCGCGCGTCACGCACCCGCCGCGTGCGGATGCACCGGCACGGCCAGTACGGGGACGGAGCGCGGCGGCGCGGCGCCGCGATCAGGCGGTCGCGAGCTCCTCGGATCGCACGTAGGAGCACTCCTCGTTGTTGCAGATCAACTGCCGGCCGTGCCGCTTGGTGATCTTCTCGACCAGGAACGGCGCCCCGCAATCCGGGCACTTCTCTGCCACCGGCTTCTTCCACAGCGTGAAGTCGCAATCCGGGTAGTTCGCGCAGCCGTAGAACACCTTCCCCCGCCGCGACTTCTTCTCGACGATGTCGCCGCCGTCTTTGGGACAGAGGACGCCGGTGGTCTTCTGCTTGACGTATTTGCACGTCGGATAGTTGCTGCAGGCCGTGAACTCGCCGAAGCGTCCGTGCTTCAGCACGAGGTTCGACCCGCACTTCGGGCACTTCTCGTCGAGGATCTGATCGGGCTTCGCGGCGGTCATCCCCTGCTTGGTGGCGATGATCTTTCGCGTGGTCTTGCACTCCGGGTAACCGGTGCACGCGAGGAACTGCCCGAACCGCCCGCGCTTGACGGCCATCGGCTTGCCGCAGTTCTCGCAGGTTTCTTCGAGCTCGCCTTCGGCGCCCGCCTCTGGGGTCTCGAGCTCGCGCGTGTTCTCGCACTCGGGATAGCCGCTGCACGCCAGGAAGAGGCCGAACTTGCCGGCCTTGATGACCATGGGCTTCCCGCACTTGTCGCAGGCCACCGCGGGATCGGGCTCCACGCCCTCCTTGAGGTTGGGCATTTCCTTGCCGGCGCGCTTCAGGTCCTTCTCGAATTTCTTGTAGAAGCTCGAGAGCGTGGACTCGTAATCGTCCTTCCCTTCCTCGATCTTGTCGAGCTCCTCTTCCAGATCGCGCGTGTAGCCGACGTCGAGGATGTCGTCGAACGCCGGGCTGAGCAGCTTCTCGACGAGCATGCGGCCGAGGAACGTCGGCTTGAAACGCCCCTCGATCTTGTTCACGTACTCGCGAGCCTGAATCACGCCGATGATCGACGCGTACGTGCTCGGCCGGCCGATCCCGTTTTCCTCGAGCGCCTTGACGAGTGTCGCCTCGCTGTAGCGCGGCGGCGGCTGCGTGAACTTCTGCTCGGGCTTGAGCTCCTTCATCTCGAGCCGATCGCCTTCGGCGAGCGGCGGCAGCACGCTCGATCCTTCCTCGTCTTCCGCCGTGACCGCATCGGGCCCCGGTCCCTCGCTGCGCGTTTCCGCCTGCTCCTGGTTGTAGACCGCCAGCCAGCCGGCGAACTTCGGCACCGAGCCCTTCACGCGGAACAAGTAGGGCGCAGCGCCCGCAGCCCGGGCATCGATGTCGACCGTCGTCTCGTCGAATGTGGCCGGCGGCATCTGCGACGCCACGAACCGGTTCCAAATCAGCTTGTACAGGTAGTACTGATCGGGCGTCAGGTGGCCACGCACCGCGTCGGGGTGAAATGCCGCCGCTGTCGAGGTCGGCCGAATCGCCTCGTGCGCATCCTGCGCGTCCTTCTTGGCGCGGAAGAAGTTCGGCTTTTCCGGCACGTAATCGGGGCCGAACCGCTGGCCGATGAACTCACGCACGTCGGTGAGCGCCTGTTCGGAGACGCGCGTCGAGTCGGTCCTCATATAAGTAATGAGGCCGATCGATTCCTCGCCCGGCAGCTCGATCCCCTCGTAGAGCTGCTGCGCGATCATCATCGTTTTCTTGACGGGGAACCGCGCGGCCTGCTGCAGCTTGCTGGTGATGAACGGCGGCACCGCGTTCTTCTTGCGTTCCTTCGTCGTGACCGACGCCACGCTCCATTCGGCACGACGCAGGTCGGCGAGCGCCGCATCCGCTTCCGCCTGGTTGCCGATCTTGACAGCGCTCCCGTCGCGTTTGAGGAGCCTGGCCTCGAACTCGGGCGGCTGCGGCCCCGCAAGCCGCGCCGAGATGTTCCAGTACTCTTCGGCGACGAAGCGGTCGATCTCGGCCTCGCGGTCGCACACCAGCTTCAGCGCGACCGACTGTACCCTGCCCGCGCTCAGGCCGCGGCGGACCTTGTCCCACAGCAGCGGGCTGATCTTGTAGCCGACGAGCCGATCCAGCACGCGCCGCGCCTGCTGGGCATCGACCATCTGCTTGTTGATGTCCGTGGGACGGTCGAGCGCCGCGAGGACACCTTTCTTGGTGATCTCGTTGAACATCAGCCGGCGGATCTTCTTCTGATTTCCGCTGCCGAGCTCCTCCGCGAGGTGCCAGCCGATCGCTTCCCCCTCGCGGTCAGGGTCGGTCGCGACGAAGATCGTTTCCGCGTCCTTGGCGGCGTCTTTCAGTTCCTTGAGCACCTTCTTGCGGCTGGCGATGACCTCGTACGAGGGTTCGAAGCCCTCCTCGATGTCGACGCCCAGCTTGCTCTTGGGCAGATCGCGCACATGGCCCATCGACGCGATGACCTTGTAGCTCCGGCCCAGATATTTGTTGATGGTCTTCGCCTTGGCCGGCGATTCCACCACGACGAGCGATTTTGCCATTCTGAATCTACCTTACGCCCTCAACT
>JBOGIX010000707.1:0-2058 GCA_050744685.1 Vicinamibacterales bacterium
CTTCTACGTAGAGCACCGCATCGAGCTGGTCCTCGGCCGTCGTGTGGTGTCAATCGATCCGGTCCGGCGGACCGTGCGTCTCGACGATGGATCCGATCGAACGTACGGCTCGCTGCTGCTCGCGACGGGCGCCGAACCCGTGCGGCTGACGATTCCCGGCGCGAATGAGGACCAGGTGCGGTACCTGCGCTCGTTCGCGGACAGCCGCGCCATTGTTCAACGGGCCGCAACCGCTCGGCATGTCGTCGTGGTCGGTGCCAGCTTCATCGGTCTGGAGGTCGCGGCGTCCCTGAGGGCTCGCGGCGTTTCCGTCGATGTTGTCGCGCCTGAGAACGCCCCGCTCGAACGGGTCATGGGCGTCGAGGTGGGACGGTTCGTCCGATCGCTGCACGAGGCACGAGGCGTCACCTTCCACATGGGACAGACGGTGGCGCGGGTTGACGGGCGGAGGGTGACGCTGAGCGACGGCGTCACGCTCGACAGCGACTTCCTGGTCGCTGGCGTCGGCGTCAGGCCGGCATTGGCGATCGCCGAACAGGCCGGGCTGGCAATGGACCGCGGGATCGCGGTGAACGAGTACTTGGAGACGAGCGTACCTGGCGTCTTCGCCGCCGGCGACATCGCCCGATGGCCAGACGCTCGTACGGGCGAACGCATTCGCGTCGAGCACTGGGTGGTCGCCGAGCGCCAGGGGCAGGTCGCCGCACGCAACATGCTCGGAGGGGGCGAGCGGTTCGACGCGGTACCGTTCTTCTGGAGCCAGCACTACGACGTCTCGATTAAGTACGTTGGCCACGCAGAACGCTGGGACGACCTCGTCATCGACGGCTCGCTCGAGGCGTTCGACTGCTCGGTCGAGTATCGGCGTGGCGGGCGGACTCTGGCGATCGCGACGATCGGGCGAGATCGGGCGAGCCTGGAAGCCGAGGTCCGGATGGAGATGGCAGATCGCGAACATTAACCGATTAGGCGTCGTCTTTTGACCACGGTACGGCCAAGGGCTAATCCGCGCGCTTCCTGGCCACACGGTGCACACCGCACAAGCAAAGGGGCCGGGACACATTCAGCGACCGTGCGCTCTCGAGAGCTGCGGAGGAGCCTACGATGTACTGCTCACCACCGATCGGCGCGCAGCCGGGTGCCGCCTCACGCCTCGGGATGCGGGGACGGGTCTGCAGATTCCGTCGTGCGTTTTCCTCCGTGCTGCTCAAGGAGCGCGGCGATGCCGATCGCGCCGCACGCGACGGCCATGTCGAGCGCCGTGAGCCCGTTGCCGGCGACGATGTTCGGGTCCGCGCCTTTCTGGAGGAGAAATCTGACGAGCTCCCCACGGCGCGTTTCGTCGTGCGAGTGCAGCCCGTCGATATCTTCGATCCCCAGCCACGCCGCCCAGTGCAGCGGGGCGCACTGGGGCACGTCCCATTGATCGATTCGTCTGTTCACCGACGCCGGATCCTCGTTCAGCCTGGCCTGGACATGCTCCCGCAGGTCGAAGCACACGGCGTCGTGCAGATCGATCGCGCAGTGCGCACGCAGCCAGTCGAAGACCTCTTGCTGTTTGTTGTGCTGCGCCCACGAGAGCGGAGTCGAGTTGAACGGATTGTCGCGGTTGCTGATGTCGGCGCCCTTCACGACGAGACGCTTCACCATCTCGAGATCGCCTTCCCAGGCCGCGCGATGGAGCGCCGTGCCGTTGTTGACGCCAATCACGTTCCAGTTGCCGTGTTTCTCCAGTAGAAAGTCGACGGCCTCGCGCTGTCCACGCACGTACGCATAGAGCAGCGCGAGCCCGATCGCGTCACGCTCCGGCATTTCCTTGCCATGCCGCCGAGGCCGCGCCAGCAGCCGGCCGTTGCGATCGAAGAAGTCGCGCAGCAGGTCCATCCGCCCGAGCGCCGCCGCGGCGAGCACATCGGCATTTGCGCCGAGCTCGATCATCTTCTCGGCAGCACGCGGCGAGTGATTCGCCAGCGACGCGTCCAGCGCATCGTCCCGCGTCAGATCGAGCCGCACTCCACGCTCGAGGAGCAGGTCCATCAACGGCCCGGTCACGCCCAT
>JBOGIX010000708.1:0-5700 GCA_050744685.1 Vicinamibacterales bacterium
CCATCGGCCCGTTCCTGCAGCGTCAGCTGACCTTCAATTCCCGGCTCGTCGATCACATCAACCGCAATGTCGCCGCGCAGCGCGCCGCGCAGCGGGCCACGCGCGAGCTGATTGCGGCGCTCGAGCATCAGAGCGCGCGCCAGGCGGAGGTCCACTCACGTCTGATGTACTTCCTGCAGCAGATCACGGCCTACGTCGACACGAAGGACCGCGATTCGGCCGGCGGTGCGCTGGTGCTGAACGCGGCGATCAGCGCGCTCGGCGAGAACATGGACAAGCGGTGGGAATCGCTAGCGGCGCGCGAGCACCGGTTCGAAGCGCGGGCGTCCGCGCTCGCCTCGGCGCAGGACGATCTGAAGACCGCGGTCGGCGTCTCGCAGCAGGCGGTGCTGACGGTCAAGCGCGAGCTCGAACGGATCGGCAGTGACACCGTGGTCGCGGCGCGACAGGATTCCGCCATGCCGGTCGCAGACGACGCGTTTCGCAGCCGGCTCGACGCCTACAAGTACGTGGGTTTCGAGGATCGGTTCCGCGGCTCGCGCGAGGTCATCCGCGAGCGGCTGGAAAGCTACCTGCCGTTCTTCGACGGCGCGGCCGACGTGCTCGACGTCGGCTGCGGGCGCGGCGAGTTCCTCGACCTTCTCGCCGCACGCGGCATCCGGGCGCGGGGCATCGACCTCAACGCGGAGATGGTCGAGGTCTGCAGGGCGCGCGGCCTCGAGGTCGCGCATGCGGATGCGGCGGGTCATCTCGCGGCGCTGCCCGACGGCGCGCTCGGCGGCATCTTCGCCGCGCAGGTGGTCGAGCACCTGGAGCCGGGCTACCTGCTGCGATTCCTCGAGCTGGCGTTCGCGAAGCTCGCGCCCGGCGGGCGGCTCGTCCTCGAGACGCTCAACCCCGCGTGCTGGGTGGCGTTCTTCGAGAGCTACATCCGCGACATCACGCACGTCTGGCCGCTCCATCCCGAGACGCTGAAGTACCTCGTGATGGCGAGCGGCTTCGCCGACGCGCGCATCGAATACCGCTCGCCCGTGCCGGAGGAGGATCGCCTGCAGCCGATCGCGATCCTGGAAAACACCGCGGTGCCGTTCGCCGATCTCACCGACACGTTCAACGCGAACGTCGAGAAGCTGAACGCGCGCATGTTCACCCACCTCGACTACGCGATCGTCGCGACGCGGTGACCGATCACCCCGGCCGGCGCAGCTGGGTGATCGGCGCCAGCCGCTTCGGCTGGGCCGTAACGACAGCCGGCATCGTGTGCCTGATGCTGCCCTTCTTCCGCCACCCGATTGGGGCTGCGCCGGGCGCGGCAGTTGCGGCCCTCTTCCTGCTCGCCGCGCACCGGCCGTACGAGGCCTTGCTCGTCCTGGCCGCACTGGGGCCGCTCTCCACGATTCTCTTCGCCATTGCCGGCATCGAGGCCGGCGGGCTCCGGTTGTTCGAGATCATGACGCTGGCGGTTCTCGGGGGCTGGGCAGCAGGACACGCGATCCGGCCGGCGGCATTGGCTGTGCCTTCCCGGCTACTACTCGCCGCGGGTGTCCTCATCGGCGCCTCGCTCGTGTCGTGCGCGGCTACCGCCTCGATCATGCTCGTGGAGGACGCCGGGAGCATCGGCGCCGGGCTCGCGGGCGGCACTCTCTATTTCGACTACCCCGTGACGTGGAACGCGCTCAGCACCGCGATGCTCTTCCCGGAAGGCCTGCTGCTCATGCTCGCCACGGCCGACGTCGTCGCGGCCGCCGGCCGGCGCGAGGGGGTGCTGCGGATGATGGTCATCGGCGCGGCCGCGGCCGGATTCTTCAACGTTCTGCGGCTCGTCACGGTCGCGTTGTCGCGCGCGGATCCCTGGACCGCGTTCCAGACCTACCTCGTGTCGCTCCGGATCAACGTGCACCATGGCGACTGGAACGCGGCCGGATCCTACTTCGCCATGATGCTGTTCCTGGCGGCAGGGCTCGCCGCACGCGAGCGGCTGACGGGCCTGGCGTGTACGCTCCTCATCGGCGCCGCCCTGTGGCTGACCGGCTCACGCACGGCGCTCGCCGCCACCTTTCTCGGCGCCGCTGCGCTCGGCCTGGTGGCGATTCGAAACCGCGGCTACAAACGCACGGCCGTCGCCGTCGCCATCGCCGGCATCGTGGCCGCCGGTATCGTGCTCCTGGCGGTTTACCCCAGCGCACGCAATGCGGACGCGTCGCTCGCATTAGAGATTCGTGTCGCCCTGGCAAAGGCCGCCCTGATGATGACCGCCGATTACCCCTGGTTCGGCATCGGCCTCGGGCGCTTCTTCGAGCTGTCCCGTCCCTACACCAAGCTCCCCACTTACATCGTCAACGAAAATGCGCACAACAACTTCCTCCAGGTGCTGGCCGAGCTGGGGGTGACCGGGCTCGTTCTGTTCCTCGCCGTGATTGGTCTGGCGCTCGCCGGCATCACACGGGCACGCGCCGTCCGGGCACCGTGTGAAGTCTTCGCCGCCCCGATCGTGTTCCTGCTGACGTGTCTCGGAGGGCATCCACTGCTGCTGCCGCATGTGGCGTATCCGTTCTGGATGGCGCTCGGATTGGCCGCGTCGTACACACAGGCGCCGCCCGCGCCGCATTCGATGCGCGCGATCGCAGCGTCGCTGGTGCTGGCGCTTGCCGTCACGCTGCCGTTCCGTACCGCAGCGGCTGTGCGGAGCGCGAACCTGGAGGGGACGAGTGCCGGCTTTTCGAAGTGGCAGCGCGAACCGGACGGCTCACGCTATCGGTGGGCGGGAGGGAAGGCGACCTTCCACGTGCCCGCGTCGGCGCGGTGGGTGCGCATACCCCTGCAGCACGGGTCGATGGGCCCAGAGGCGTTCGAGGTCCGGATCCTGCTCAACGGCCGGGAGGCCGATCGCGTGCTGCTGCGTGAGGACCAAGGGTGGCGGAACGTGCGACTGATCCCGGTCCCGTCGACAGATTCCGCGTTTATTCGGATCGATCTGGAGGTCTGGACAGAAGGAGCGTCCGAACCGATGGATGCGCTGCCGAGCGACAGCGGAGGAATGCTAAAGGTCGGTCGTCCATTCGTGAACGAGTGAACATCACGCCTGGAACGTCGGCGACTCGGGAGGGCGAGTCGCCCGCTCTACAGCCGGGCGCCTGATCAGGTCGACTACCACCACGACCAGCGCGCAAAGCATGGAGGCGCCGAGCGTGACGGTCGCGACGATGATTGACCGGCGCGGTCCGGAGGGGGCGGACGGCAGGCCCGCGTAGGCGCCAAGCTTCAGATCCTTGTCCGGCTCGGACTGCGCCAGCCGGGCTTCGCCCACCACTTCCGCAATCTTGTCGAAGGCGGAGCGGGCCGTGTCGACGGCCCGCTCCAGCTGTGCGGCCTCGACCTCGTGACGGCGCTGCATGTCCGCGATCCGCCGTTCTCCGTCGAGGAGCGCGCGGCGCACTTCGACCGCGTGCCGCCGGGTGCTCCCAAGCTGCTTTTCGAGGCTGGCGATTTGTGGCTCGAGCGCGTTCAGGTTCACCCGCTCCTCGGCGAGCCGCTGACCGAGCGAGACGTAAACCGGGTTGACTTCCTCCGTTTGGAGCGCGGAATCGCCAAGCGCTCCCGACGATCGTGAGGTCTGCGACTGTGCGTTCCACAAGGCCTCGTCGGTGATTGCCTTGTTCACGACGAAATTCTGGGGCGTGTCCTTGACTTCCTGCTCGAGTTGTCTGACCAACGGGCGGAGACGTTCGAGACGCGTTCGCGCCGCCGCGAGCGCATCCTCCTGCTGAACCACCATCCATTCTGACGATTCGAGCTGCGACTTGAGCAGGCTTACGCCCACTTCCGTCTGCAGCTCTGCCAGTTCCCGTGCCTGCGTCGCGAACAGATCCTGCAGCGCTTTCTCGCTTTCGACGAGCGCCTGCTGGATCTTCGGGTACTGATGCAGGATGAAATTCGAGGCGTTGGACTTTCCGACCTCCGAGAGCTTGCTTCCCTCGAGAACCAGGACATCGGCCCACACGTTGGCAGCGGCCTGCGCCTGTTCCGGGGTATCAGCCGTCGCTGTGAGACCGACGAGCGGCAGGTAGGGCTTCTGCGGCTCGCGGCTGGCGGACAGCCTGGCAGCAAACGTGGCGAGGCGGTCGCCCTCGGTTTGTCGAACCGCCGGGAACAGCTGTGGATGCTTTCGCCTGAGCTCGGTGTCGACCGTGTCGAGGATGTGCTGCGTCTCCGCGAACTGCGCGTAGGCTTCGACGGCCATCACCGGAGGCCGCAGCGTGGTGGTGTAGGTCGGAGGCGTCAAGAAAACGGTCGCTTCGGCCCGATACTGCCGCGGCATCAGAAAACTGACGAAGACGGCCAGGACCGCAGCGAGCAGCGTGACGCCCACGAGCACGACACGATTCCGCCACAGCAGCTGGACATAGGCCCGCAGATCGAACCTTCCAGGCTCGTGATCCCACGAGTGATCGCGGTTCAGGGGCGGTTCCTCGTCAACGCGATTAGGCAGGCTGATCATCGGTGGTGCACGGACTCAATCGTACGTGATGGCTGCGGAAGTGGCAACGAAGTGCCTCGTGCCGCCGCACTGACAGTCCCTGACGGCGCCCGGCCCTGGCGGGCGTTCAGGCCTCCTCGGGAGCCACGGCGACGAACGACGGCACGGAAGCCGACAGCGCGAACAGCACCGCGGCGCGGTCGCCGGTCTCGGTGGCGCTCTGCAGGAGCGCGACGATGTCGTCCACGCTGCCGCGAAGCTGCGCCGGTTCGATCACGCGCAACACATCGGGATTGCGCGTCGGCTGAACGGTGGCCCCGGCCTCCCACAACGCCTCTTCGAGCTTCTCTCCCGGGCGGAGGCCCGTGAACACGATGGAGATGTCGTCGACGTCGCAGCCGGAAAGCCGGATCAGATCGCGTGCGAGATCGACGATGGCGACGGGCTCGCCCATGTTCAGCACGAAGAGCTCGCCGCGCCGCCCGAGGCCGCCGGCCTCGAGCACGAGGTGCACGGCTTCCGGGATCGTCATGAAGAAGCGCTTCATGTCCGGGTGCGTAATCCGGATCGGCTGGCCGAGCTCGATCTGACGCTCGAACGTCGGCACCACGCTGCCGCGGCTGCCGAGCACGTTGCCGAAGCGAACGACCACGAACGGGCGGTTGTGGCGCTCGGCCGCGCTGGTGACGATCATCTCGGCGATCCGCTTGGTCGCGCCCATCACGCTCGCCGGCTGCACGGCCTTGTCGGTCGAGATCAGCACGAAGCGGTGGACATCGCTCTCGATCGCCGCCTGGACGACGTTGCGCGTGCCGATGACGTTGTTGGTCACGGCGTCTTCAGGGTTCTCCTCCATCAGCGGCACGTGTTTGTGCGCCGCGGCATGGAAGACCGCCGTCGGCCGGAAGCGGGCGAACGTGCGCCGCACGCGCAGCTCGTCGCGCACGTCGGCGATGACCGTCTCGATCGCCAGGCCGGGCGCGCGCTCGCGAAGCTCGTTGCGCACGGCGAAGATGCTGTTCTCGCCATGGCCGAACAGCACGATGCGCGCCGGCTGCGCCCGGGCGATCTGGAAACACAACTCGGACCCGATGGATCCGCCCGCGCCGGTGATGAGCACGGTCTCCCCGGCCAGGTATCGTGCCGACTCGGGGGAGCCGGAAACGGGCGTCCGCCTCAGCAGGTCGCCGATCTCGACGCGCCGCAGCCGCGAGATGCTGAGG
>JBOGIX010000709.1:0-5529 GCA_050744685.1 Vicinamibacterales bacterium
GCCTGGTATCTCATCGGCGGACTGGCGACCGCCGCGGCAGGCACCAGCCTGAGGAAATCGCTGCCGGCAGCCGCGGCTGCTTGAGCGCGGGCAAAGCCGCAAGATGGCCCCCTGGCTGCGAGCAGGCCGCCCGCGAGGACAAGGAGGATCATCATGGCGGAGAAGAAACGCGATCGCAGCCGCGAGGCGAACCCCGTGGTGCCGGAGACGGAGAGCGGTACGACCGCCGACCGCGATTTCGGCAAGTCGGATCGCTACACGAACAAGGATGAAGGACGCGACGCCAATTTCCGGACGATGGGGGATGGCAGCGCGTGGGACAGCGGCCGCGAGGCGTCGATCGCAGAAGGGACGCACGTCGAAACGGACATCCGCGCAGCCGATGCGGAAACGCCAGGAGTGAAGACGAAGCCGGCGAGTCCTGTGAGGGAAGCGGAAGAAAAGTAGCCAGTTTCCAGTTGCCGGTCTCCAGTTCTGATTGTTTTGTGGTTTCCAGTTACTCCGGGTCGGAACTGGCAACTGGAAACCAGAGGGGGCGACCGGCAACTGGAAACTGGTAACTGGAAACAGACGACCGTCAGACCCTCATCAACACCCCCTGCGCCCGCCGGCCGCGCAGCGCCGTCAGCGCCGTGCAATAGATCGCGAGTTGACGCCTGTAGCGGTCCAGATCGACGTCCAGCTCGCGATCCGTCTTGAAGTCGAGTACGACGGCTACATCCGGATCCGTCTCGTCGAACGTCAGATCGATCGTGCCTTCGACGAGCGAACCGTCCGGCGCCTGCCACAGGATCGGCAGCTCGCGCTCGCAGCGGCCCAGGCGCTCGGCGGCGCGGACGCGATCGAACATCGGGTGACGCAGCACCGCCAGGACCGCTTCGACCACGGCATACACCTCGGCGTCGACGCCTTCACCGGATCCCAGCAGGATGCGCCCCTGTGTGGCCGCCACGCTTCGCACCGCGGTCTCGTCCGCGTCCAGCGGAACGGTTGCGAGCGTCGTGTGGACGAGCGTGCCGAAGCGTGGACCGAACGGCCGGCCGATGACGCGGGGGACGTCGATCACCTCTACCTGGACGCCGTCGCCCGCTTCGAGGAGCGGCTCGCGCTCGGCGGCCATCTGCGTGACGGTGCGTGACGAGATCGATGGCTCTCTCGCATGGGCGATGGCGGCGGCGCGCGCCGCTTGCCATTCCCGATAGGCGGCGAGGCGGCGGTTCGAGCCGTCGGCGTCGCCGTCCTTGGCGATGAGATCGTCGCGGCGCAGGCCGAAAGATGATCCGGCGTCGAGCGCCAGGAGATGCGGGTCCCACCACACTACTTCGTACTTCGCCGTCCGCGGTCCGCGGTTCGCAGTTCGCAGGTTCGACGGTTCAGGGTTCAGGGGTTCCACGTTCGTTGGTCCAAGGTTCGTCTCCTCATCCATCGCAGAGGCGCCGAACGTGTAACACCCCGGTGCGACGGTGGAGGTGCGAGCCGGCTCGCCGTCGGGCCGTATCAGGATCGAGTCCTTCGAGACGAAGGGCGGGCAGCCCGGCGCCGCCGACGGCTTGCGCCGGTCCGACATCGGCGGATAGATCGCCGGCATCAACGGATCGAGCCAGCCCCCTTCGTACACCTCGTCGCCGATCGCCGGCACGATCAGCACGTCCCGCGCACGCGTGGCGGCGACGTAGGCGAGTCGCTGCCCCTCGGCGCGGTCGCGCGCCGCTTCGATGCCGCCGTGCAGGAGGAGGTCCGTCGGCGCCCAGCCGCCAAGCTTGATCGCGCAGATCGCTCCCGACGGGTCGATCCATCGTCCGGCTTCGGCCCGCGACAGCTTGCACGTCAGGTCTGCGAGGATCACGACCGGGAACTCGAGCCCCTTCGCCTTGTGCACCGTCATCATCCGGACGCCGTCGCTGTCCTCCTCGAGGATCGGCGCCTCGGCCGCCTGCGCGGTGTCCGCAGCGGTCCGCAGCTCTTCGACGAAGCCGCGGAACGAGATGCCGCCGCCGAGCTCGTACTGACGCGCGAGCTCCGCGACGTGGAGCACGTTGGCGAGTGCCTGCTCGCCGCCGATGCGGAGCGCGAAGCCCACGTGTGCGCGCGTCGCGCGCATCAGTTCGTGCAGCACGCCCGACGCTCCGCCCCACTCGCGAGGGTCGCCGCCGTCCGCGAACACGCTGTTGCGATGGCGATGCAGGCGCTTCAGCAGCTGCAGGGCGCCGGCAATGGGCCGCAGGTGCTCGACATCGGCCGGCGTGTCGCGAGTGAAGACCTCCGGAACCCGGTGCGGATGGAACGCATAGCGCTTGAAGCCCCTGTCCGTCGTGCGTCCAAAGCGGTAGGCCCACTCCAGCAAATCGTCGTCGCTGATCGCGAAGAACGGCCCGCGCAGCGTCGCGAATACCGAGAGCTCGTCGTCCGGCCACTCGACCGCGGCGAGCGCCGCACGGATTGCCTCGATCTCCTCGCGCTCGTGAAACGCACGTCCTCCCACGAGCACATGCGGAATGCCGCGCGCTTCCAGCGCCTCGACGTACGGCCGGGTCACGTCGTTCTGCCAGCTCACGAATCGCCGGAACAGCAGGCAGATGTGCTTCGCGGTGATCTTCACCGGCGCCGTGCCGCTGCGCTCGGTCACCTGCCAGCCGCTCTGGTTGACGATCCAGTCGACCATCGCGCCGACCGCGCTCGGAAGCGACTTGTCGATCGCGACGCCCGAGATGTACCGGGTGGCGTAGGGTGCCGGCACGGGCAGCGCAACGACCGCCGGCTGGTTCGCCAGCGGCGCGCGGCTCGGCGCCAGCGGCACATACGGCGCCTGCAGCGTGAGCTCGTCGCCGCTCATCACCGGCGCGAAGGCGGCGTTCACGAACGACTGAATTTCCGGGACGCTGCGGAAGCTGGTGTTCAACTGCAGCAGCCGCGCGCCGTGCATCCGGAGCTGCTCGGCCACCTCGCGGTAGATCGCGACGTCGGCGCGGCGGAACCGGTAGATCGACTGTTTGGGATCGCCGACCAGGAACAGCCGGCCCGGCACGGGCCGAACCTTCCGCCAGTCGGTCTCCGCCTCGTTGTCTGCAGCCAGCAGCAGCAGGATCTCCGCCTGCAGCGGATCGGTGTCCTGGAACTCGTCCACGAAGATGTGGGTGAAGCGCTGCTGAAAACCGCGGCGCACGAGCGGATTTCCCCGCACCAAATCGCGCGCCCGCACCAGCAGGTCGAGGAAGTCGAGGGCGCCTGCCGCCGCCTTCAACGCCTCGTACCGCGCCGTCGCGCCGCGCAGCTCGCGCTGCAGCAGCGCCGCCAGGTCTGCATCGGCGTCCATCCGAAATCGATCGAGCCCGGAGCGGAGCCGCTCCACTGCCTCGAGCACGGCGTCGCGGCGCACACCGTCCTTGTAGAGCGCACCACGGCCGTGGCGCACGTTGCCGAGCACACGATCGCGCGACAGGTCGACGAGACCAGCCTCCCAGCCGTCGTAGTCGGTCGTGCCGAAGTCGCCGAACTCCTGCTGCAGCCGGATCTCGTCGCTCAGGCGGCGCGCCGGCTCGCTGCTCGTGCACAACGGATCGTTACGCGATGACGGGTTGCGGCTCAGGTCGGCGAGCTCGTGGAGCAGCGCGACCGTGTCGTCGATCTCTCGCGTGCGATCGAATGGATTGCGCGTCCAGTCGCCGGTGAAGTCGCGCCAGCCGGTCAGTTCCCACGCGGCGCCACGCAGCCGATCGATCGGCCCGTCGCCGCCCCCGAACGACGTGCGCCGCAGCGCCCGCCGGACCCCTTCCGGCGGGTCGGCCAGCTGCTCCTGCAGCCACCGCCCGAACGCGTCGTCGAACAGCCGCCCGGCGTTCGGCTCGGTGAGCACTTCGAAGAGGGGATCGATGCGCGCTTCGACCGGACGTTCGCGCAGCAGCTCGGCGCAGAAGCCGTGGATCGTGTTGATGTGGGCTTCCTCCAGCCGCGTGAGCGCGGCGTCGAGCAGCCCTTTCGCGCGGTCGTCGGCAACCGCCGTCCGCTCGCGATCCAGGCGCTCGCGCAACCGCAGCTTCAGCTCGCCGGCGGCCTTTTCGGTGAACGTGACGGCCACGATCTTCTCCACCGTCGTCCGACCCTCGGCGAGGATCCGGACGATGCGCCCGACGAGCTCGGTCGTCTTGCCGGTTCCGGCAGCGGCTTCGATGACGAGCGTGTCGTCGAGGGCCGTTGCGATCGCGCGGCGCGCTTCTGCATCGGTCGTCATCTCAGCACGATGGGCCTGGACGCCATGGCCCGGCGATGATCCGTCCGCGCGAAGGCGGGCCTGCCCGCCGTAGCTCGGCGTCGAGTCATCCGGGCGAAAGTGGGCCTGGGCGCCGGAGCTCGGGAACGACCCATCCGAGCGAACGCGGCCTTGGGCGCCGGAGCTCGGCGACGAGCCATCCGAGCGCACGCGGCCTTGGCCGCCGGAGCTCGGCGACGAGCCATCCGAGCGAAGGCGGCTCACGACATCCCCCGGAGCGAGGTCAGATCGCTCAGCGTGTCCGCCGGCTTGCGGCGCACATGCACCGGCTCGTCGGGTCCGCACACGGGCCGGAAGTCACACCACGTGCACGCGCGGTCCTGGGGCGCCGGGGGCAGAAACCCGAGCTCGATCGCGAGATCGATGATCTCGAGCGCTTCGAGGCCAGCTCGCCGGTTTGCCTCGGAAAGAGGCACCGGGTGATCGGTGAAGCCGCCGGCAGCCGTGCAGTAGAAGAGGCGGCCTCCGCTGACCGGCTTGCCGAGGAGCTTCTCGACGGCGAGCCCATAGATGACCGGCTGCAGCGTCGCGCCGCCGCCGATCACCGTGCGCGGCGTCGTGCGATTGCGCCCCGTCTTGTGATCCGTGATGCGCAGCTCGTCCGATTCGTTCCTCGCTTCGACGACGTCGACCGATCCGCGGAGGAGGAAGCGATCGCCGATGGTCACCGGCTCCGCGACGCTGTGCTCGTCGCGTCCTTCGTCGGAGAGTCCGAAGCTGTATTCGAAATGCGTCGGCGTCCAGCCGTCGGCTTCCGGCAGCTTGCGCACCCACACGCGGAGGTCGCGGCCGATGGCGGCAATCTCGTCGGCCCAGACGCGCGGAATCGCCGGGGCGAGATTCTCTTCGTACTTGTCGGCCACCTGCGCGAGCACGGTTTCGAGCACCGCGAGCGCTCCGGCGACACCCGCCGCGGTCACCGGCAGCCGGCCCGTGTCGCGCATCGCACGAAAGAACAGCGCCTGCACTTCGTGGAAGATCGATCCCCTGGTCAGCGGATCCAGCCGCTGCAGCGGTTCCGGCTCCTGATTCGGCTGCAGCCGATAGATAGCCGCCAGCGCGAACTGGTAGGGACAAACGGTGAACTTCTGCAGCGCCGAGACGGAGTATGGACGGGCGCCGAGCCGCTGGGTCGCCAGCATCGGCTTGATCGCATCACTCGGCACGACCAGGCCGTCCTGCGTGCGCCAACGCGATTGTGCACGCGCCCAGCGGCGGACGACCGAGCGACGGAGCGCATCGTTGAGGCCGAGGAGGTAGTG
>JBOGIX010000710.1:0-6152 GCA_050744685.1 Vicinamibacterales bacterium
CCCCTGAGCACTTGCGCCGGAAAGGTCAGACCCGCTTTCGAACCGCCATCCTGTAGATCGCGAGCAGGACGATGGCGCCCAGGATGGACATCAGCCAGCCGGCACCCTCGTTCGCGCCGTAGAAACCCATCGCACGGCCGATAAATCCGCCGATGAGGGCGCCTGCAATGCCCAGAAGGATCGTGATGATGAACCCGCCCGGGTCACGTCCCGGCATCAGCAGCTTGGCAATCACCCCGACCACGAGGCCGAACAGAATCCACGAAATAATCCCCATCAGTGACCTCCTAGAGCTCTCCGGCGTGTGATCTTGCAAGTGGAGAACCAACTCCACGGTAGAGCCGGCGTTCGCTCCGAGGCCCGTCTGTCGTGACGAGGGCTGCACGCCGCAGGCGGCGTCCGGCGAGCAGTCCGTTTCCGGAGTCAGCGGACAGTGAACGTCGAGCGGTCCACGTTGCCGACGGTGTCGCGCGCGGTGACTGTATGCCGACCTGCGCGCAGCGGCCACTCGACCACGGCGTCGGAGTTGCCGGCGCTGAAGGGTACGCCGTTGATGGTCCACTCGATGAGCGTCGATGAGGGCGTCACAGCCTTGAGCTGGAGGCTCTGGAACTCGCGTCTCAGTGTGGGGTCGATGAGATAGGTCGCGCCCGACGGCGGGTTGGCAATCTGCAGGCCCGGAACGGGTACCGGCTTCCGTCGTGCCGGCCGCGATGAGGACGCAGCCAGGACGGCGACCGCAGGCGGCGAATCGCCGCCGCGACCGTTCTTTTGCGCCCACTCGCGGAAACGCGCCGGCCAGATGACCGCCAGACCGCTTTCGGTGAGGTGATGCCAGCTGCAGGGGACGACGCCGTCCTTCGCCGGCAGCCATTCGTTGCGTCGCACGGGACACCAGGCGTTTGCGCCCTCTCCCGACAACGCGCACACCTCACGTTCGACGAGCGATTCGTCCGCGAGCGCAGCAGGCGTGTTGGTCCCGCCGTGCGCGCGGGCGTGCGCTGCGAGCATGACCGCCCGGAAAATCGGAGCGGCGCCCGTGACGCCGCTCGAATTCCGCAGCGGGCGTCGATCGAAGTTCCCGACCCACACGCCAATGGTGACCTCTCGCGTGTAGCCGATGGTCCAGTTGTCGTGATACGCCTGAGACGTGCCGGTCTTCACGGCGACCGCGAACGGAAACTCGAGGCTGCCGCCGCGCCCGAAGATGTAGGCGCGCGCCGCGTCGTCGGAAAGGATGTCGGTGATCCAGAATGCCGTCCGCGGCGAGACGAGCGGCCGCGACTCGCGATCGCCTCGATCCGGCAAGTAGCTCGGCGCCAGCCATCGGCCGCCGCGCGCGAAGGCCGCATACGCGGCAACGATCTCGTCGAGCCGCACCTCCGCGTTGCCGAGGGTTACCCCGAGACCGTAGTGAGCCCCGTTCTTGTCGAACGTGCTGAAGCCGGCGCGATGGAGAAAGCGCAGCAGCCGCGGCACGCCAAGGTCCGAGGCGAGCGACACGGCCGGAATGTTTTCCGAGCCGGCGAGCGCGGCCCGCGCGAGCAGCGGCCCACGATACCGGCCGTCGTAGTTGCGCGGCGTGTAGACGACTCCGGGATCCGCAGTCGGAAAGTGCATCGGCACGTCCGGCAGGACGGTGGCTGGCGTCACCCCGTTCTCGAACGCCAGCGCGTACGTGAACGGCTTCAGCGCCGAGCCGGGCTGGCGCGGCGAGGCGACGCCGTCGATCGATCCGCCTCGCTCCGCGTCGAAATAGTCGCCCGATCCTTCCCACGCAAGCCATTCCCCGCGAAGGTTGTCGAGCGCCACGACTGCCACGTTGCCCGCGCCATGACGCTCGAGCGTGGGCCTGTGGGCTCGAATGATCCCGGCAACGGCTGCCTGAAGCTCCGCATCGATCGTCGTCCTGATCTGCGCGGGCCGATTGCTGCCCGCATTCGCGAGCACCATGTTGACGAAATGCGGCGCGAGGAACGGCCGCTCGGACCGGGCGAACGTCAGTGCCTCGTCCCGCGCGTGCGCCGCCTGCTCGGCGCTGAGCGCGCCGGCCGCGAGCATCCGGCGCAGGACCACCCGCTGCCGCGACTGCGCGAGGCTCAATTTCCGGTACGGATTGAAGGTCGTCGGGCGCTGCGGCAGCCCGGCCAGGAACGCCGCCTGCGCTGGCGTGAGCATGCGCGCTTCGACGCCGAAGTATGCGCGGCTCGCCCGCTCCAGCCCGGAAATCTGGTTGCCGTAGGATGCGAGGTTCAGGTACAGGGCGAGGATCTCGCGCTTCGAGAGGCGGTGCTCGAGCCGAAGCGCGAGCACACCTTCGTGCACCTTGGCGATCCATCCGCGCCGGCGTCCCGGCGCCTGCCGGATTGTCAGGAGTTTCGCCACCTGCTGCGTAATCGTGGAGCCGCCTTCCACGATTCGTCCTTCAACGAGGTTGCGGCGGGCGGCGCGGGTGATGGCCAGCGGATCAACGCCGTAATGCGACCAGAACCGGCGATCTTCCGCGGCGACGGTGGCGGCAGCAACCATGCCGGGGATCGTATCGGCCGTGAGGGCCACGCTGCGGCTTCCGGTGCCGGACAGCGCCTCGTACAGCGGCACGCCGTTGCGATCGACGACCATGGTCGATTCGGACACGGCGGACTCGACGAGCCCTGCGGGAAGCGGCGCCAGGCGCAGCCACAGAATCAGAGCGACAGCGCCGATCGTTACGCAGGCCGCCAGGCGTCGGGGGCGCGACGCCTGCAAGGAGCGCATCGCCGTGCGAAGCGCCGATCGGCTTCGGCCGAAGAGCGGCGCGGCGCCACGCGAGGCGTCGGAGATCGTCATCGCTGCACCGAGATGATCGTGGTCGGCGTGCGGCCGGCCACTTCGGGCTCGTACATCTCTTCCGCCCGCGCCGGCGCGGTCCGGAACGTGCCGGCTGTCGTCGCCCGCACGACGTACGTGAATTGATGGGTCCCTTCCGCGAGCCGCGTCGCAAACAGCTGAACGCGATCGTCGTGGCGCTCGACGTGATCGAACCCCCCGCGCCTCCAGATCGAGTCCCAGGACGATGCGGCCTCGTCGTTGGTGTCGGTGGAGGCGACGGAGCGCGCCGTGGTCGCGAACCACGACTCGAGCGGTTCGAAGCCTGCCGGCAGCGGGTCCGTAACCGCCACGAAGCGGCGCTCCTTCGTCAATCGCAGCGTGAGCGTGACGCGCACCAGATCGCCGGCCTTGTAGCTCGTGGCGGCCGGCCGTGTGCCCTTCTCCACGAACGGCGCGTACGAGCGTTCGATGTGGATGCCATTGTCGAGGCCCTGCTGGAACAGCGCGTCTTCGGCATATCGCAGGCGCGTCGTGTAGAAGAGCGTGCCGGCGCCGTCGCGGGCAAAGGTGAGCGGCCGCCTCCCGCCCGCAGCACCCGACGCGACCACCTGTGCCATCGGGATCTCCTTCGTCGTCGATCCCGTCGAGCGGCCTTTGAACTCGTCGCGCACCAGTTCCTCGGCGCCGAGCGTGACGACACCCGTGAAGTCCGGCACGGTCGTTTCGTAGCGCCGGTAGTACGCCACGAGCGCTTCCATCGCGTATGCGTTCTCCTGGGTGTTTCCCCACCGGCCGTTCTTCCTGGCGGCCATCATCCACCGCACGATCGGTCGGACCTGCTCGATGCCTGCCGAAGCCTTGACGAGCGAGTTCAGGACGATTGCCGTTGAGCGCACGTTGGAGTTCCAGAACCACAGGAGGTACGGATCGCTCAGCTCTTCGACGTGGGCGCTGCCCGCCTCGGGCAGGACGGCGTTCGCCATTCGCCGCCTGAAATCGTCGATCCGCACGCCAGACGACTCCCCTTTCGCCATCAGCGCGTCGTGCAGGTACGCCAGCGCGAACACCGGCATGCGATCGCGGTACTCATAGACGCGGTTGATGTTCGAGTCCTGGTTGCGGCCCCCTTCGGCCATGACCTTGATCGCGAACGCCTGCCAGGCCGTGTACGATGGCCACCAGCTCTCGTTCACCGGCGGCGGTGTCGCGAGCTCCCGTTCGAGATACGCGTAGGCGCGCTGGCGCATGCCGGGATCGACGTCGTACTTCAGGTCGGACGCATTCTTGAAGACGTGCAGCAGGTAGCTCGTGAGATACGGGGACGTCCACAGGCACTGCCCGGGCCAGTAGGCGAACCCGCCATTTGGGCACTGAAACCGCTCGAGCTCCTTCACGGCACGCTCCACGCCGGCACGCATGGATGCCGTGTCCATCCCGGGAAGCGTAAAGGCGTCGCCGAGGTCCGCCGCGAGCGACATCGCGAGCGCCCGCGATCCGCGCTGCTCGGCACAGCCGAACGGATACTCCACCAGGTACCGTGCGCCTTCACCGAGGCCGACCATCGCCGTCGACGACATCTCGATGTGCAGCCCGCCCAGCCCGGGCACGACGTCCTGCGGGATCGTCAACATCTCGGTAGCCGTCTGCGCGTCGCCACCGATCTGCCCGTAAGCGGCCACGGTTTCCGGCGAGGCCAGGACTTCCACAGGGATGACGTCCTCGAACGAATCCGATTCGCTGCCGGCGCGCACCGACATGCGCACGCG
Source organism: Vicinamibacterales bacterium (assembly GCA_050744685.1). GTDB lineage: Bacteria > Acidobacteriota > Vicinamibacteria > Vicinamibacterales > 2-12-FULL-66-21 > JACCXG01. Next base: position 4,578 of record JBOGIX010000710.1, read on the forward strand.
CGCGCGACCGATGGCTTTGGCCACCGCATCGAAGCGGGCCTCGGTCGCGCCGCCGGCCGGTACGACGACGGTCTGCTCCGCCGTGCCGTTGAACTCGAGCAGGCTGGTGTCGAGACTGCGGATGGTCACCGTCGCCTGACTCGATGCCGGCAACTGGCTGGCGATCGCCGCGCCGAAATGCGCCTTGTCGCCCACCGCCAGAAACCGCGGAAACGTCGGCTTCATCGTCAGTGGCTTGTTCACGCGTACTTCGGTGTCGCCGTTGCCGAAGCGCGACGCGCGATCCGAGGCAACCGCCATGATGCGGTACGTGGTCAGCGATTCGGGCAGCTTGATGTCGGTCGTCGCCCGCCCATGGCTGTCGGTCACGACCGAGCCGATCCAGAACGCGAGCACGCGAAAGTCGGACCGCACGCCGCTGCCGTCGATGCCGCCGCCTCCTCCTTCGCCTTCCCCCTTCGGCGTCAGCACACGGCGGCTGACGATGCGCTGGCGGCTGTCGCTGTTCATGACCTGCAGCGCCTTGTGCACGTAGACCGAGCCGAGCACGTCGGGCGTGCGATAACCGGTCAGCGACAGGACACCGTAGTCGACCGCCCACAGCGTGACCTCGCTCATCGCCGGGCGGCCCTGCTGATCCGTCACCTCGACGCGCACCTGCGCATCGGTTGCGGGGCGGTATTCCTGGCGGTTGGCCGCAACGGCCACCGAGAGGCGCTTCGACTGATCCTCGACCGCGAGCTCCACGTAGCCAAGCCGGAACGCCGGCTTGCCCGGATCGCTCGGATCGTCGATGACCCGCGGAGTGCCCTTGGGTGAGGCAGGCGAGGGCGCCGCTGCCGCGGCGCTGCGGCCCTTGACGAGCAACACCGAGACGAACAGGTTCGGGATGTCGTCTTCAGTGACGGGAACGTCGATCGACTGCTGCGTCGACGTGAGCGCGAATTGCCGGTGAGATCGCACGCCTTCCCGCTCGGTGGTGACGAGCGCGGTCGCCTGTTCCCATGGCGACTGGATCATGATGCGCGCGGTATCGCCCGGCTTGTAGCGCGGCTTGTCGGCGACGATGTCGATGCGGTTGTGATCGTAACGTCGCCACGCGGTGTAGCCGCTGCCGATCGCGTAGAAGGACGTCCTGGTGACGGCGAAGCGTCCCGTCGACTCGCGCGCGATCGCCTCCAGCTCGAAGTAGCCGCCGCCGGGCAGCGGCATCGACAGCGGCACGGGCGTCTGCGCAGTCGTGACGGTGAAGGACCCTCCGGGGATCTCCTTGCGCTCGGTGTCCCAGGTGTAGAAGCCGTTGCCTTCCGCACGCCGCACGCTGTTCCACTGGATCTGCGTGAGCTTCACTTCGACCCGAACGCCCGGCACGATCGCGCCGGCCGGCGACACGGTGATGAGCTCGGTCTGAAGCCCCGATTTCTGATCGAGGAAATAGGCCGGCCGCCGGATTCCGACGTACCAGTCCGCAGGATGGACCGTAATGCTGGCGCGGTTGGCGATGTGCTGCCGGGAGACGTCCTCGACGTCGGCCTCGAGCGTGTAGGCGTAGGGAACGCCGGCATCGAGCCGGGT
>JBOGIX010000711.1:0-3733 GCA_050744685.1 Vicinamibacterales bacterium
CTACCGAACTCGTCGGTGTAGACGAGTTCGATGCCATCGCGCTGCAGGTTGCTGATGAAGCTCGGCGACAACTCCTTCGATTGCCACTCGGCCGGAATCAGGTACCGCGCCGGCGGACCCGGCACCATGTTGGCCTGCTCGGCTTCCTTCTCCTGCTCGCGGCTGAAGTAGTCCCACCGCAGCCCGTAGTTCACCGTCAGCTTCTGCGACAGACGCCAGCTGTCCTGCGCGTACGCGCCGTGATAGGTCTTGAACGCATCAACGGCGCCGAACGGCGACACGCGAATCGAGTTCAGGCCGCCGAGGTGGTCCACGCCTTGCGGCACGAGCGACGGCACCTGCGCGAGCAGCACCTGCGCGCGACCCGTGCTCCCGTCCGTCTGGTTCACGACCGAGGTGTACCGGCCGTCCCAGTTGTACTCGCCGCGCGAATACGGCGGCTGGGTCGAGCCGAAGAAGATGTCCTGGTACATGTAGCCGCCCTTGAAGGTGTGCGATTTGTACACCTTCGTCAGGTTGTCGCTGAACTGCGCCGGGTTGCTGAAGCGCTCGCTCACGACCCAGCCGCCGTGGCCCAGCATGGAAAGGCCGCCCACCTGCAGGGTCGGCAATCCGCCGTTGCCCTCCAGCTGCGGGATGCCCGTGATCCCGTACTTGGCGGGGATGTCGCCCGTATCCGCACCGAAGGGGGGCATCCGGTTCGTGTGCTCGCGGCTCACGCCGAAGCGGAGCTCGTTGATCAGCGTCGGCGAGAACATGTGCGTGTGGCTGGCGGCAAAGCCGTGCACGCGCACTTTCTCGTCTCCCTCGTTGAACCCGCCGCCGTCGCCGTCCCCGTCGAAGGGAGACGGGCGCACCTTCTGGTTGTTCGAGAAGCTGTAGCGCGCGAAGAAGCGATCGTTGCTGCTGAAGTTGTGATCGATCCGGATGTCGAACGAATGCGTGTCGTCGGTATTGTTGCGGTTGACGACGTAGTTGTTGTTGAACCCCGCCTGGTTCGGTTCCGGGTACAGCCGCATCAACCGGACTGCGTCGGCGTCGAGACGCCCCGCCGGGATCCGGTTGCCGGCGAACGCGTCGCGCACGTAGCCCGACTGCGCCGCGACCATGCCGGTGACCGGATCGACCTGTCCCGCCTGCAGCTGCCGCGTGGTCGCGGGATCGAACACCGTGCCGCGCGGGAAGCGCCGGCCGAGAATATCGGCCCCGACCGTGCCGCTCTGCAGCCCGATCAGATCGGAGAAGTCGGTGAACCCGCTCGCGCGCTGCGCGGCGGTCGGCACGCTCGTGACCCACGTGCGCGCCTGCTTCGTGAGGCTGCCCTCGTAATCGACGAACCAGAACGTCTTGCTCCCGATCGCCGGGCCGCCCGCGGTGAACCCGTACTGGTTCGACAGGTAGTCGCCCTTCTCCAGGTTCGCGCGGTTGGCGAAGAAGTCGTTGGCGTTGAGCGCGTCGTTGCGGTGGAACTCCCAGATCGTGCCGCGCAGCTGGCTCGAGCCCGACTTGAGCGTGGTGTTCAGCACCGCCCCGCCCGCGCGCCCGTATTCCGCGCTGAACGAGCTGGTCAGAATCTTGATCTCGTCCACCGCGTCCACCGGCGGCTTGACGATGTAGGCGACGCCGCTGAGGAAGTCGACGTTGCTCGTGTTGTTGTCGATGCCGTCGAGCATGTAGTTGTTCTGCGCCGGCCGCACGCCGTTGGCGGAAAACATCAGCGGCGCGCGCGCCCCTGGCTGCGGCGGCACCACGCCTGCGGTGAGCCGTGCCAGCACGGTGTAGTCGCGGCCGTTGATCGGCAGGTCCTCGATGGCGTCCGACTTCAACGTCTCGCCGACCGTGCCCGTGCCCGTCTGCAGCAGCGGCGCGTCGGCCGTCACGACGAGCTCTTCGGTGAGGCCGCCGGGCTGGAGCGAGAAGTCGACCAGGGCCTGTTGCTGGATGCCGACGCCGACGCCGCGGCGCACACCCTTCTTGAAGCCCTGGAACTCGACTTCGATCGTGTACGCGCCGGTGCGGATGGGAGTGAAAATGTAGGTTCCGTCTTCACGCGTGACCGTCGTCAGCGTGAGCGCCTGACCTTCGTGCGTGATCATGACCGTGGCGCCCGGAAGCACCGCGCCGGACTGGTCCTTCACCGTGCCGAGAATCGTGCCCGTATCGACCTGGGCACTCGCGGGCGCTGCGATCAGCACCCAGAGCATGAACACGAACAAGCCGCCCCTGCGGAATCGTGGCTGGACAGGCATCCCGCCCCCTTTGTCAGCGCGACGCTCGTGCGCGCCCGCTGGTTCGAATGAACCCAAGATCCCCGTGGTTGCGGCAGGAGCCTAGCTTGACCGGGGAAGATTTGCAAGAGCTCGCTGACACCTCTGGAATGCCATTGAATGCATGAATGCCGGGAGTGCGCCGGAGGCCGAAACGACGCACGAATACCAGGAATGCGGCAACGCGAATGAAGCGGGGGAAACCCAAGAAACAGGGAACGACATATCCGAACGGCCGTGCTGGCGCGCCCAGGGCTCCCTCCACGCCGATTCTCGGCAATGCCGCGATCGAATTTTGGCAATTTTGGCGATTTCGAAATGTTGGCAATCCCGTGAAGCCTTCCGAGCCTCCATGGGCAACCCTGGCATTCATGCGCATTCATGAGCATTCCTGGCGTTCATGCGCATTCCGCCTTGCTCTCCTTGGCATCCGGGAGCGTTGGCGGTAAGCTCCCGGCATCAGCGGAGACGAGCCATGAACCGCCGCGCGTTCCTCCAAACGGTCCTCCTCACCAGTGCTGCCGCCGCCTCTTCGTCGTCGGTGACGTTCGCGCAGGCGCGAGAGGCCCGGCGGCGGTCGGGCTGGATCATTCCCACGAACAAGCCGGACAGGTTTGGTCTGAAGGTGATGGCCTTCAATCCGATCAAGGCACCCGATCCGGCCACGTGGGAGCTGACGATCGAAGGGCTCGGCGCGCAGCCGGTCCGGTTGAAGGCTGCCGATCTGGACCGCCTGCCGCGCGTGACGCAGAGCAGCCGGCTGAAGTGCGTCCAGTGCTGGTCGGGCCGCGTCACGTGGGAAGGCTTCCGCGCCCAGGACCTGCTGAAGCTCACGAACGCGAAGCCGGACCTGAAGTGGATGCGCGTCGACTGCGCCGACCACTACTACGATTTCGTCAAGCTCGAAGACCTGCTCAACCCGCGCACGCTGTTCGGCCTCGGCATGAACGGCGAGGCGCTCACGCCCGAGCACGGCGCGCCGCTTCGGCTCGTGCTGCCGTTCAAGTACGGCTACAAGTCGTCCAAGTTGATCACCAAGCTCACCTTCGTCGATCAGGGCGGCATGGGCCTGGTGGCCGACGGCTGGCCGTACTACTCGGCCAGCGGCGAGATCCTGCCGGGCGTGGATCATCCGTTCGAGTTTCCAGACGAGACGCGCAGGATTGGTGGAGGGGAGATTACGGCGTACTGACGGGTGCAGTGCCAAGAATGCCAAGAATGCCCAGGAATGCCATGAATGATCGCGGCTAGTTCGCAGCGCCCGTGCTGAAAGACCGGCGACAGTCGCCTGCTGGCGTGCACGCGCCCGCGAACATGCCGCACGGAACGTACTGAACGCTGAACCACATTCTTGGCAGTCATGGCACTCATGGCATTGCAGGGAGCGAAATGAAGTTACCGCCGAGCGACTCCGCCCCTGCCTTGCGCCGGCGCGACGCGCTGCGGCTGCTCGCGGCGTGCATGGC
>JBOGIX010000712.1:0-3669 GCA_050744685.1 Vicinamibacterales bacterium
TCCGGAGTCAACGATTATGCGCGAGATCATCGAGCGGATCGACGCATTGACCGAGCTCATTCAAGATCTGCAATTCTACGCCCGGCCGCATGCGCCCCGTCTGGAAACGCTCGATTTGCACCGGGTCCTGCTCGACGCCATCGCCAGCATGCGGCGGGATCCGGTTGCCGAGCACGTCAAGGTCGACGTAGAGGGGGCAGGCGTCATGCTGGCGGGCGACAGCGAACTGATCAGAGCCGCATTTCTCAACGTGCTGCTGAACGCTGCCCAGGCCATGAACGGCAGGGGGGCTATTCACATTTCGATTTCCCGTGGGACCGACGCCGCGACGGTCAGGGTACGAGACGAGGGGCCGGGAATCGCCGCGGACATTCGCGAACGGGTATTCGAGCCGTTCTTCACCACGAAGGCACGCGGAGGTGGCCTCGGACTGGCGATTGTGCGCCGGACGACGGTGCTTCACGGGGGAACGGTCGCAATCGACATTCCGGCGGAGGGAGGGACGGTGGTGTCGATGACGCTTCCCCTGAAGCCGCCAACGGCCGCCCAGGAGATGCCGGCGGTCAGCGCACGAGCGTAGATCCCCCGCCGACTCCGGCGGGAATGTTGAACATTGTCGGCTCGTTCCGCAGGCACCAAACAGAACTCGAGGCGGTCAGCGGACGCTGCTTCTGCGTGATTTGTCGCGACGGCGCGAGATATTCCGCATCCTCACCCTCGTGCCCCGCTCTTTTCGGGCAAGCCCGCAGGATCAGCAGTGGCACTCCCGTTGCCATGTGCATGGCAGGAACTTGGGATGTGCACAGGAATGAACCTGCATGTTGCCGGGTCAGGGTGCGCACCGAACGCGCATCACGTCGGAATGTCGACCATGAGGAGGCATCATGCGGACTGGTCGGACTGTGCGTGACTGGCTCGTCCTGATGGAACGCCGGGCGTTGCAAGGCGTGATGACGCTGCTTGGCCTCGGCTTGATCGCGACGGGCCTCGGCGTGGGCGTCTCACTGTCCATGCTGCCGCCCGGCCTGCTGCTCGGCATGACGGGTGCCGGCGTCGTGCTCTGGGCTGTTCTCGGCGATCTGCCTGACGACCGGTAACCAGGCGTGCTGATTACGGATTCCTTCCCGCCTGCGTGACCGTGTGGCGCTGCCCTGCGATCGTGATCGTCCCGGTGCGCGCCGCGCCGGTGTTCGCCACGACGGTGAACTGCACCAGCCCGTCGCCCGTCCCTGACGACCGGGATTCGTCGATCCCGATCCATCCGGCGCTGCTGGCCGCGGTCCACCTGCAGGGCCCGCTGACGACGACGAGAAGGGCGCCGGCGCCGCCGTTCGCGTCGTAGGACGAAAAGGGCGGGAGGACCGTGTACGTGCATTGACTTTCCTGGTGCACGGTCACGACCTGCCCGGCGACGGTGACGGTGTCAGTGCGTGCCGGGCTGGCGTTCGCGGCGATGGCAATCTGCGCCTGCCCGCCGCCCGTGGCGGTGGCGGGCGCCGTCGTCATCCAGTCGACGCCGCTCGACGTCTGCCAGGGACATCCCGCGGCCGTGCTGACTGTCACGCTCAGCGTCCCGCCGGCGCCGGACGCGTTGTGAGTAGAGGGGCTGACCGAGTACGTGCATTGCCTTTCCTGATGCACGGTGACGCCCTGCCCGGCGACAGTGACGGTCCCAGTGCGTGCCGCACTCGTGTTTGCCGCGATCGCAATCTGCGCCTGCCCGCTGCCCGTGGCGCTGGCGGGCGTCGGCGTCATCCAGCCGACGCCGCTCGACGTCTGCCACGGACATCCCGCGGCGGTACTGACGGCTACGCTCAGCCTTCCGCCGGCGCCGGGCGCGTTGTGAGTAGAGGGGCTGACGGAGTACGTGCAGCCGCTGGCCTGGCGCACGGCGATGCCGTGGCCGGCGACTGTGAGCGTTCCCGTCCGCTCGGCTCCGGTATTGGCGGCGACCGAGAAGTCGATGCGGCCCGAGCCGTTGTCGCCGGCGCTGCCTCGGATCGTGATCCAGTTGGCGGCGCTTGCCGCCGACCAGACGCAGCCGCCGTTTGCCGTCACGGTGATCGTGCTGTCGCTGCCGGCGGCTGGCGCCGTGTAAGCAGCCGGATCCACCGTGAAGGTGCATCCCGGCGATTGCTCTATGGTGACGACATGCCCGCCGATCGTCACTCGACCGGTGCGCGATTGTCCATCGCTCGCCGCAATACGCAGGCTCACGACACCAGGACCGCTCCCCGAAGCGCCGGAGGCGATCGTGATCCATGTCGCCTGGCTCTCCGCCGTCCAGACGCATCCAGGCGGCGCCGTGACTCGCACGTCGCCGCCGCCGCCGGACGCGCCGAAGCTGAGCGTCAGCGGCGCGAGGGAGATGCTGCAGGACGGCCCTGGTGCCTGTGCCGCACTCTGTTCGATCCGAACATCGACGCCCGCGATCGTCAGCATTCCGGCCCGGGAACTGCTGCCGAGCGCATCGACCTGGACGGTGACGGTGCCCTCGCCCTTGCCTTGACGCCCTGACCTGATGGTGATCCACGACTCGTCGGTGGCGGCGGTCCACTCACACAGGCCGCTGCTCGGCCTCACGTCGAACGCGCGTTCGCCGCCGGAGCCATCCAGCACCTCGTGCCGCGACGAGATCGCGAACTCGCACGGCTTTCCCTCCTGTGAGATCTGGACCTGCTGCTCGTTGATTCGAAGGCCGGCGGTCCTTGCTGCCGGATCGCCGTTGGCCGTAATCGTAAACGGCACCGTTCCTTCGCCCTGGCCTTCGCGAGGGTTCGACAGGCTCAGCCATCCCGCGTCGCTCGTGACAGACCACGCACATTCGCGATTCGTCGTGATGCGCAGCGTTCCGGATCCTCCGGAGGAGGGAAAAGCGGGCCGGTCTGCCTGCGCCTGCACGCCGCATTTCGATGCCGAGGGCCTCGTGAGGGTCTCGGACGAGGAGCCGCACGAGAGCGAGGCCAGGAGCACACCTCCGGTTCCCACGATGCACACGAAGTGCACCGCCCGCTGTGAACAAAACGGAACCCGATTACCCATCTGGCCAGTCTCGCAACGCAGAGATGGCGACGATACAGAAGCTGTGCCAGCCCGGAGCCGCTCCCACCAGCGGATGGGTCAGCAGATTCGAGCGTACGAGCCGGCGGCCGGGGACCCCTATCTTTGGCGCATTCGTGCCGGCTGACGACCGTGTTCACGCGCAACCCGTTCGGGGGGCGCCGGAGCATGCGAAATACGCGTGCTCACCCGACGCGACCACCGCAGCTCGCGGCGCTCATCGCACCACGACGTTCACGGTTGCCTTCCCGGTCCGGCCGACCGGGCTGTACTGGATCACGTTCAGCCCGGCCACCAGATACTGCGAAATGTCGACGCTGACGAAGCCGCTCGCCAGGTCGGCGGCATCGAAGGCCAGGTCGTAGAGCTCATTGACGTGGACGCGCAAGCCATTGAGATCTGTCGCCCGAATCTGCAGCGTGCCCGATTGATTGGGCGCCACGAACCGCTGTCGCAGCGTGGGTGTCCCTGCTCCGGTGTCTCTGCCGATATCGATCGGATATGAGCCGATCGCGGTGCCGGTGTAGTAGGACGTGAGGATCTCGATGAAGCTCTGGCCCAGCTTCCCCCGCCCGTGAGCGCCGTACTGGCTCATGCCCAGGTTGTGGC
>JBOGIX010000713.1:0-4358 GCA_050744685.1 Vicinamibacterales bacterium
GGCCGGGCCTGCCGGATGGCCGGCGCGGGCGCCGTCAACTCGACGTCGGCGGCAGGCGGCGCCGGAGAGACTTCGGCCGCCGGCGCCACGCTCCATGGCTGGAGCGCGCCGAGCGGCGCCACGGCGCAGAAACACACCACGGTCGCGAGCCGCGCGCGAACCCGGGTGAGACGCGGAACCTTGGGATCGAGGATCGCGATGAGCCGCCCCTCGAGCTGCGATTGGTGCGCCATTGCCAGGCTCGCGCCCCCGATCAGGCCGGGGAAACGATCGCCGCGCATGGCGCGCGCGATCTCGAGCAGCTGGTCCGCGTACTCCGACCGGCGCGTGCCAGCCGCCAGAACGAGATCGTCGCACGCTCGTTCCCGCTCGGTGCGGGCCCGTCGGGCCGCGACCCACGCAAGCGGGTTGAACCAGTGCAGGGCGCAGGCCGTCTGCGCCAGCAGGTGCGTGAGGCAATCGCGTCGCTTCACGTGCGCGAGCTCGTGCAACAGCACGATGCGCAGGCGCGATTCGCGCCACGTGTCCGCGTCGGCCGGCATGATCACCGCGGGACGGAATACGCCAGCCGCCACCGGCATGCTCGCGCGGCCGCTCCGCAGGAACCGCAGCCGTGAGGTGATGCCCAGCTGGGATGCCATGTCGCGCGCCATCGGGAGCCACGGCGCGTCGCGCACGTCCTCGGTGCGCCGCGAAAGCCACTGCACCGCGGCGAGGCCGACCAGCACGCGTGCGAACACCAGCGCAGCGCCAAGCAGCCACAGCCCGATGATGGCCTGCGGCCAGGTGATCGTGCGAGTCCACGACGGGGCAGTAACGGCCGCCGCCGTCGTAGTGTTCGTCGTGGCGGCGACGTCGTTCCTTGTCGCTCTGGCCCGTGATGGAGCCATTCGCGCACCGGCAGCCCGGTCATCGTCCAGCGGTGCAGCGGGTGCAGCCAGCGCAGGTGGATGCGTCTCGAGCCGCAGGATTGGCAGCTGCCACTTGGGCAGCGCGAGCGAGAAGACCGGCAGCGCGATGGCGCTGCACAAGGCCAGCGTCCAGACGAGATGACGGAGCGCGGCAGACGATCGCCGCAGCACGAACGATACGAAGCCGGCCGCCGCGAGCACGACGGTGGCCTTCGCCGCGGCTTCGGCGACCGCGATCCCTTCGAGCGGCAGTTCGGGGAATGTCATGGTTATGCTCCCGTTCCGCGGGCCTGGTCGATGAGCTTGGCCAGCCGATCGAGTTCGCGATCGGAGAGTCGGGTGTCCGATTCGTGGAGGAGCGCGGAGATCGCCTGCTCCGTGGATCCGTCGAAGAACGTCTGCAGCACGTGGCGCAGCGCGCTGCGTTTGGCGCGATCGCGGCCGACGGTCGGCAGGTAGACGTAGCGCGGCCCGTCCTGCTCGTGGCGCACGTGCCCCTTTTCCTCGAGGATGCGCAGCATGGCACGGACCGCGGAGTAACTCGGAGGGTCGGGCAGTGCCGCCTGCACTTCGGCGGCGGTTGCCCGTCCCTGGCTATAAAGGATGTCCACGATCTGCCGCTCGCGGCGGCTGAGGTCGTGGTGAGGTTCTCGGGACATGACCGGTGGCTCCAGCATGCCGGTTTAGACGAGAGTACCGGGCAAATGGTGCTATGAAAATAGCACAAGGGCAAAAAAATAGCACCAGGGGCTATCCGGCCGGATCGCCAAGGCCGGAATGAGCTCGATTCGCTTGAAAACCTGAGCTTGGGGCCATTTGTGCGTTGATACCGAGTGACATAGGATGCGGGGCTATGCGCGCATTCTTTTCTGCCTGTGCCGCCCTTGTGCTCGTGGCGCTTGCAGGTCTCGCACCGGTTTCGGGGGCCCAGGACAAGCCGGCGTCCTCGCCCGCCGCCGAGCTACCGCTGAACCTCGTCAAGTTGCCGCAAGGGTTCAGCATCGAGGTCTACGCCCGCAAAGTCCCGGGCGCGCGGCAAATGGCGCGCGGCAGCAAGGGAACGGTGTTCGTCGGCAGCCGCGGCAAGAACGCCGGCGGCGTCGTCCACGCGCTCGTCGATCGTGACGGCGACTACAAGGTCGACGACATCCTGACGATTGCCAAGGGGCTGAACGATCCGAATGGTGTCGCGTTCCGCGATGGCGACCTCTATGTTGCCGAGATCAACCGCGTGGTCCGCTACGACGACATCGAGGCCAACCTCGCGAAGCCGCCGCAGCCGTCGGTGGTCAACGACTCGCTGCCTTCCGATACGCACCACGGCCAGAAGTTCATCGCATTCGGACCGGACGGCCTGCTGTATGTTCCCGTCGGCGCGCCGTGCAACGTGTGCGAGCGCGAGGATCCGCGCTACGCCACGATCATGAGGATGAAGCCCGATGGATCCGGCCTCGAGGTCTTCGCGAGCGGCGTGCGGAACACCGTCGGATTCGACTGGCATCCCCGCACGCGCGAGCTCTGGTTCACCGACAACGGGCGCGACATGATGGGCGACGATGTGCCGACCGACGAGCTGAATACGGCGCCCCGCAAGGGACTGCATTTCGGCTTTCCCTACTGCCACCAGGGGGACGTGGCCGACCCCGAGTTCGGCGCCAGCAAACCGTGCAGCGCGTTCCAGAAACCGGTGCGGAAGCTGGACGCGCACGTGGCCGCTATCGGCATGCGCTTTTACACGGGGTCGATGTTCCCGCAGGAATACCGCAACCAGATCATCATCGCCGAGCACGGCTCGTGGAATCGATCGATCCCGCAGGGTTATCGGTTGTCGCTCGTGAAGCTCGAGGGCCACAACGCCGTTTCCTACACGCGATTTGCGGAAGGCTGGCTGCGCGGCACGAAGCCCGCGCCCGCGGGGGGCGCGCTCGTCGGCGACGTGTGGGGGCGGCCGGCCGACGTGCTCGTCATGCCGGACGGTTCGCTGCTCGTGTCCGACGATCGCGCGGGCGTGGTCTATCGCATCACGTATCGCAAGTAGCACCCCGGTTCCTGTCACACGGGCCCCAGTCGGTTCACGCTTTCGAGGAGTGCATCATGCTGAAGGAGTTTCGTGAGTTCGCCGCGCGCGGCAACGTCATCGATCTGGCGGTCGGCGTGATCATCGGCGCAGCGTTCGGCAAGATCGTTACCTCGGCGGTGAACGACGTCATCATGCCGCCGATAGGCATGCTCCTTGGAGGCATCGATTTCGCCGACCTGTTCGTGCCGCTCGACGGCGGTACGTATCAGTCGCTCGAAGCCGCCAAGGCCGCGGCCGCGCCCGTGCTCGCGTACGGTCAGTTCCTGAACACGATCATCGAATTCCTGATCGTGGCCGCGGCGGTGTTCCTGATGGTTCGCCAGATCAATCGGTTGAAGACGCCGGCCCCCACGCCGCCGAGCGAAGACGCGCGCGACTGCCCGTACTGTTTCTCGCGCATTTCCAGTAAGGCCAGCCGTTGCCCGCAGTGCACCTCGGACCTCAGGGTGGCGCCCACTCCCGCGCGGGCCTGACGCCTCGGCCGCGCGCCGGCGATCGAACGACCCGAAAAGCCTGCTGCCATTTGTCGATCCGGCATGGGCCCGTTCGACGTGTCAGTAAGAGCGCGATCCCGCGCCGCGCAGCCGGGCTGGCGACCGGGACACTGTGAGGGAAGGAGAGATCGACGTGCGATTCATGATGCTGGTGAAGGTCAACGGCGACAAGAAGGAGTACGAGGCGGGCGTACCGCCCCCGCCGGCGCTGATGGCGGCGATCGGCAAGCTCGCCGAGGAAGCCGTGCAGAGCGGGGCGATGATCGACATGGGCGGCCTGCTGCCGAGCGCGAAAGGGGCGCGCGTGCGTGTGAGCCGGGGCCGGGTGACGGTGATCGACGGCCCGTTCACCGAGGCGAAGGAGCTCATCGGCGGCTACGCGATCATGCGGGCGAAGTCGAAGGAAGACGCGATCGAGATGGGCAGGCAGTTCATGGGCGTGCACCTGGCGGCAATGGGCCCAAACTACGAAGGAGAGCTGGAGATCCGGCAGCTGGAGGCGCCGCCGGAGCCGGAGAGCTGAGAGCGGGTGGGGTCAGACCCCGCCGCAGGAGTCTGACCCCGCCCGAACTGTCAGGACTAGTGTGCCGCGAGGTAGTTCATGACGAACGTCTTCATCGCGGGGCTCGTCATGCCGAGGCCCTGCGCTTCCGCCGTCGCGCGGTCGACGTCCCACTTGTCGACCTGAATCCGTTTGATCATCCACAGCGCCGCCGCGCGATTGCCGGATGCGCAGTGCACGAACGCCGGCTGATTGCCCGGCTCGGTCACCGCCTTCAGGAAGGTGTCGACCAGCTTCGGATCGGGCGACGCGGTGTTGAACGGCATGTGGACGTAGTTCAGGCCGGCAGCCTTCGCGGCGGCCGCGCCGGC
>JBOGIX010000714.1:0-2443 GCA_050744685.1 Vicinamibacterales bacterium
CGTGAACGGAGTGCACCTCCAGAACCTGGACACGTGGGAGAAGTACGCGGCTGCGCTCGAGACGGGCTCGCTTCCACTCGGCCGCGCGTACGAGCCGAATGCGGACGAGCGCTTGATTCGCGAGTTCATCCTGCAGCTGAAACGCGGCGCCGTGCGCCCCGCGTATTTCCGCGGCAAGTACGGCGTCGATCCGATCGCGCGCTTCTCGGGGCAACTGCAGTCGCTCGCCTCCGCCGGCTATCTGAGCGAGCTGACGCGCGATCGCGTGGCGCTCACGCGCGAGGGCCTGCTGCGCGTCGATTCGCTGCTGCACCGGTTTTTCCTGCCCGAGCACACCAACATCCGCTACACATAAGCGGACATCGGCCGGCCGTCGATGCCCGTCAGGGAAAGGAACGCGTTACATCTGCGCCATGACTTCATCGCCTGAATATGACGTCGTCGTGATCGGCGGCGGCCCGGCGGGATCGACCGTCTCGACGCTGCTCGCCGACCGCGGCGCGCGGACCGGCCTCTTCGAGCGCGAGCGGTTCCCGCGATTTCACATCGGTGAATCGCTGATCCCCGAGACCTACTGGGTGCTGAAGCGGCTCGGCATGCTCGACAAGATGCGGCGGAGCCACTTCGTCAAGAAATACAGCGTGCAGTTCGTGAACGCCGGCGGCAAGCTGTCCGCGCCGTTCTACTTCTGGGACAACACGCCGCACGAGTGCTCGCAGACGTGGCAGGTCGTGCGCAGCGAGTTCGACACGATGATGCTCGAGAACGCACGCGAGCACGGCGTCGACGCGCACGAGGGCGTGCACGTGCTGGAAGTCCTGTTCGAGGGGGATCGGGCGTGCGGCATGCGGATCAAGGACGCCAGCGGCGTGCGCCGCGACGTACGTGCGAAGGTGGTGGTCGACGCGAGCGGTCAGGCGGCGCTGCTGCAGAACAGGTTCAAGCTGCGGCTGTGGGATCCGGTGCTCAACAAGGGCGCGATCTGGACGTACTGGGAGGGCGCGTATCGCGACACCGGCCGTGATGAAGGCGCGACGATGGTGCTGCAGACGCCAGACCGGCAAGGGTGGTTCTGGTACATCCCGCTGCACGGCAATATCGTGAGCGTCGGGGTCGTGGCGCCGTTCGATTACCTGTTCCGCGACCGCTCCTCGCACGAGCAGACGTACTGCGACGAGGTCGAGCGTTGTCAGGCGGTGAAGGAGCGGGTGCGCGGTGCGACGCGGACCACCGGCTGCTTCGTCACGCGCGATTATTCCTATCGATCCCGGCAGGTCGCCGGGGAGGGCTGGGTGCTGGTCGGCGACGCCTTCGGGTTCCTCGATCCGCTGTATTCGTCCGGCGTGCTGCTGGCGCTCAAGTCCGGAGAGCTGGCTGCCGACGCGATCGCCGACGGGCTGGTGCGCGGCGACACGAGCGCGGCGCAGCTCGGGCGCTGGGGCGACGACTTCAACGCGGGCGTGGACAGGATGCGCCGGCTCGTCTGCGAGTATTACGATGGTTTCAGCTTCGGCAGGTTCGTGCGGCAGCACCCGGACCTGCGCGGCACGATCACCGATCTGCTGATTGGGGATCTCTTCACCGATCGCGTGGACAAGGTGTGGGCGCCGATGGATGCCCTGTATGCTGCGGAGCGGCGGGTCATCCCGAGCTGGCGCGCTGGTATGCCGGCCGGCGCGATTCCCGAGAAGGCGAACGAGCTGATCCTGCCCGAGGGGAAGCGGCCGTAGGGTAAGCGCGCTTCACGCGCTCTATGCAATCGCCAGAATTGCTGAATTGCCAAAATTGCCAAAAGTGAAAGCGGGGACACGTGCAGCGGCCGGGCACCCGCCGGCCATGGGGCAGAAAGCGCCACGATCGCAGAAAGTGCGATCGCCTGGGGTGAAAGGGCCAGGGACACAGCCGCGAATCGAGCCAAACCGAGACAACTCCAGCAACGCCTCGAGTTTTGGCAATTCTGGCAATTTTGGCAATTCCGGCGATGCAACATTCGTCTACCGCCGCCGCGTCCAGTTCGCCGAAACCGATCTTGCCGGCATCGTCCATTTTTCGTGGATGTTTCGCTACATGGAGGAGGCGGAGCATGCGTGGTGGCGGGCCGCCGGCCTGTCAGTGGCGGAGCGGGACGGCGAGGTCGGCTGGCCGCGCGTGTCGGCCAGCTTCGAGTTCAGGAGCCCGCTGCATTTCGAGGACATCTTCGAAGTGCGCGTGCGCCTCGCGGGTGTGACGAGGCGGACGGTAAAGTACGAGCACACCCTCGTACGGGGCGCCGCGGTCATCGGCACGGGCGCCATGACCGCCGTCTGCGTGCGGAAGCATGCGGGTGCCCGGATGCGAGCGTCGGAGCTCCCCGCCGGGCTCGTGGATCGGCTGCAGGCCGCGGCCGGCAGTCGGCCGTCCCGGAACGTCCTGGCCTGAATGGACCTTTTGCGCGGAGCAGCTC
>JBOGIX010000715.1:0-1585 GCA_050744685.1 Vicinamibacterales bacterium
CGGCGGCGCCGGCCAGAATGCGGGCATCACGCTGCCCATCGCGCGGCCGCAAACGGGCCTGCGGGCCGGCGACTGGAACACCATCGACGTCGTCCTCGACGCGAACATCCTGCGCCCGTTCCTCAACGATGCCGGTGGCCTGAATGGCGGCGCCACCGATTCCGAGTCCGGCTACGGCGGCATCGCCCTGTTTGCCGGGGGCACCGGCGAAGTGCGCTTCAAGGACGTGTCATACAAGGATCTCCAGCCGCGTGTCGCGCAGCCCGAGGAAACGTCGCGCCGCTTCCGGATGCAGGCGCTGAACGAGTTCTACTACTCCTGGGGACCCGACGTCGCGGACATCAACCGCGACGGCGTGCTCGACATCGTCGCCGGGCCGTATTACTACCTCGGCCCCGATTACCGCGTCGCGCGTGAAATCTACATGGCGCAGACGTTCGACCCGGGCACGCGCTACTTCAACGGCGTGCAGTTCGCCTACGACTTCACGGGCGACGGCTGGCCCGACGTGATCAACTCGCTCTTCACGCAGCCGACCGTGCTCTACGTGAACCCGAAAGGGGAGTCGAGGCGATGGGAGATGCACACGGTGACGGACCGCATCACCAGCGAGCTCGCGCTGATGAAGGACGTGAACGACGACGGCAAGCTCGATTACGTGTTCAAGGACGGCGAGAACCAGTTCGTTTACGCCAACCCGGATCCGGCCAATCCCACAGGCATGTGGGCGAAGCACGCGATCAGCGAGCCGGGCCCGTGGGCGAACCACGGCATGGGCGTCGGCGACGTCAACAAGGACGGCCGTCTCGACTTCCTCAACGCCTATGGATGGTGGGAGCAGCCGGCGAAAGGGACCGCCGCGACGTGGACGTATCACCCTGAAGCGTTCGGAAAGTGGACGCGCTCGAGCCCGGGCGGCGCGGAGATCGCGGTTTACGACGTCAACGGCGACGGCCTGAACGACGTGGTGACCACGCTGCAGGCGCACGGCTGGGGATTGTCATGGTTCGAACAGAAGAAGGGCGCCGCCGGAAAGACGACGTTCGAGGAGCATCCAATCATGGGTGACTTCTCGACGAAGAACGCCGGCGGCGTGACGTTCTCGCAGCTGCACGGGTCAGCAGTTGCGGACGTGGACGGCGACGGCATCCAGGACTTCATCACCGGCAAACGCTTCTGGTCGCACCTCGACACGTATCTCGATCCCGACCCGCACGGCGCGCCCGTGCTCTACGTGTACCGCACCGTCCGCAACGCGAAAGCGCCGGGTGGCGCCGAGTTCGTGCCCGAGCTGCTGCACAACCGATCCGGCATCGGCTCGAACGCCGCAGTTGCCGATCTGAACAAGGACGGCGCCATCGACATCATCACGTCCACACGCCGCGGCACGTTCGTGTTCTGGAACAACTGGAAGAAGCCATCGACGTCGAGCGCGGTGAGGGGAAGGTAGCAACTGCGAACGCCCGCTGAAACGGCGTGCCGTCACTGGCCTGCCGTCGGCGGCTGGCGAACGGCTGTGTGTGGCGGACTCCCGCGTCACGGTCGCACTCGCCTGGCGGCACTCGAACATCGCGCGGAAAAACGC
>JBOGIX010000716.1:0-6346 GCA_050744685.1 Vicinamibacterales bacterium
ATTCCGTACGGCGCCATCACGAGATGGAACTTGACGCGCCGGCGAAAAGGCAGCGCCCGGATGTCGCCGCGGAGGAGGCCTGCGGTGAGCCGCGCGCGCGCGAGCCGCTGGCTGGCGCGCGCCAGCATCGGCGCCGATCGATCGATGCCGACGATCCGCACACCCGTTCTGGCGACCGGCGCGGTGATCCGCCCGGTGCCGCACCCGAGCTCCAGCACGGGCCCCGATTGCGCCGAGGCAAGCCGCTGCCAGAACGCCACGTCGCGTCGCGCCACGGTGCGCGCATTCTCCCAGTCGTAGAAGGGCGCGTACTCGTCCCAGCCCTGCCAGCCCTCAGCCATGGGAGGAGTCACGAAATGCCATGAATGCGCAAGAATGCCATGAATGCCAAGAATGGACGGTCGGGATTTCGGCGTGGACGGCTCATCAATCCCTGCCCGGTCGCCAGTAATCAGCGGGTTCGGACATTCATGGCAGTGATGAAAATTCTTGGCATTCCCGTTTGCTCCTCGTCAGCTCGCTCTTTGGCCAACGACGGAGAAGAGGAGCGTGCTCTGGATCTCGACGAACCCGGGGCCGGCCGATGCGGCGGCTGCACGATATGTGTCGATCGCTTGCAGCAGCTCTTCGCCGGCCGCTCGCAGGGCGCCGTCTGTGGCTGCGGCCATGTCGGCCGACACGGTCTTCTTGCGCGCCTCCCATGTCGACTCATCGGGCGGACCGAGGCGCGAGACGGACACGGGGAACAGCTGCACTTCGAGCGGCTCCACACCCGCATCGGCGAAGAGCGTCGGCAACTGCGGACCGACACGCGGCTCGCGCGCCTCGCTGCGGCTCTGCGCAAGCGCCTCGAAGAACTTCCGCGCCGCGGCGAATGCGGTCATCCCCTCGGGCGCGGAGCTGTACCAGTACCGGGCGGCGTTGTCGGGCTCGACCGCCAGGATCCGCCCCCCCGGCCTCGTGACCCGCACGAATTCCCGGAGCGCCTCGCCCGCCTCGGGAATGTGCTGCAGCACCGCGACACAAAAGGTGGAATCGAACGTGCCGTCGGGAAAAGGAATGTGACACGCGTCGGCGGCGGCAAACGAGGCGCGCATGTTGTGGCCGTCGGCCGCCCGCTCGGCCACGGCGGTCCGCTCGGCCAGGCGATCGAGGCCCACGAGCGTGACCTGCGAGAGCCGCAGGCGTGACAGTCGCAACTCGGCAGTGCCGGTGCCGCAGCCCACGTCGAGGATCCGGTTCCCCGCCCGCGGCCTCAACCGGTCCACCAGAAACCCCGTAAACGCATCGTCCCACCACTCGTCGCGCACGTGCTTCAGGGTGGCCGAGGTCAATGCGTCGAGAGTCCGGGGCATTTGGGGGGAATTTATCATGCGGCGTCTTGAACCCGTTCAGGGTTCAAGGTGCAGGGTTCAAGGTGCAGGGTGGAGGGTTCGGGTTCAAGGGGGAAGGTTCGGTGCACGGTCACCTCGGAGTCGGCCGATGACATGACTGAAGAAGACACGATAGAACAAACACGACCCATACCTGCGATTCTTGTGATCGAAAATCGCCAAATTGCGATACAATACTCTCGCCCCCCACTAGAAATTCTTCCATGCGCAGCCGAAACAGGTGCGCGATGAGGGCCTCGGCCTTCTCGCGGACCCTCTGTGTGGCGCTCGCCGCCTGCACGCTCGCGACCGCCGTTGCGGCCCAGGCCCCCTTCCGTTCGTCGGCGGGCGGTGGGGGCGCCGCAACGAAGGCCGGCGTCGTGACCGGCACCGCGTGGAATGCCGATAACTCTCCTGTTTCCAATGCCTTGATTCGCCTGAGGGACCTCACGACCGGGCGGATCGTGCTGGGCGTCGAGGCGGATGCCGCCGGCCGGTTCGGGTTCGATCCCGTTCCTGCGGCCAGCTACGTGGTGGAGCTGGTGGATCAGGCCGGAACCGTGCGTGCCGTCGGGCAGATGTTCAGCGTCGGGCCCGGGGAAACGGTCGCCACGTTCGTCCGGCTCTCCCGCAGGGACCGCTGGTTCGACGGCTTCTTCGGCAATGCAGCGGCTGCGGCGCTCTCGGCGGCCGCCTCACTTGGTCTCACGGCCGTGGGCGACGGCGTTCAGCCGGCCAGTCCACGGTTCTAAGGCTCACGATGTCCAGCTCACGCCAGCTCAGCCCCGCACCGAAATCCGATTGGAGCACCACGAGCGCCTCGCTGCTCGAAACCGCGCCCGAGGTTCACCTCCTGGATCGGCTCGCCGTGGTCTTCAAGCACGTGCGGCTCATCGCCGCCGTGTTCGCCGCCGTGGTGTCGATCGCGATGGTCGAATCGTACTCGCAGACGCCTCTCTATCAGGCCCAGGCGCGCGTCGTCATCCAGGACGAGCGCTCGACGGCGATCGGCGGGCTGAGCGCGGCGGATGCGGCGTATTGGCAGGATCCCGAGCCGTACTACAACACCCAGTACCGCATCCTGCAGAGCCGCGGGCTGGCGCGGCGGGTCATCAAGATCCTGCCGCCGCCGCCGGCAGCGCAGCCGAGCACCTTCACGCGCGTCATGTCGCTGCCGCGGCAGATGGTGAATCGCTGGCGCAGCCGGCCGGAAGCCGCGGCCGAGGCCCCGGCACGCGACGAGACGATTGACGAGAGCGCGGCGATCGGCGCGTTTCTCGGCGGGCTGGAAGTCGTGCCGGTGAAAGGCACACGGCTGGTGGAGCTGGTGTATTCCTCGCCCGACGCCGCCTACGCCGCCCGCGCGGCGAATACGCTCGCGACCGAGTACGTGCAGCAGAACCTCGATCTGAAGCTGCAGAACACGAACAGTACGGTCGACTGGCTCAAGGAAGAGATCGACAAGCAGCGCAAGAAGGTGGAAGCGGCGGAACGGGCGATGGCGAACTACCAGGAGGGACAGAACGCGATGTCCCTCGACGATCGCCAGAACATCGTGGTCGCCAACGTGAACTCGCTCAACGAAGCGGTCACGCGAGCGAAGACGGCGCGCCTGCAGAAGGAATCGCTCAATCGCCAGCTCGCGGGTGTCGAGGCCGACACCGAAGGGGTCGATGCCTTCCCCGTGATTGCGCAGAACACGACCGTGCAGGAGGTCCGCCAGCAGATCGCGCTGTTGAAGGCCGACAAGGCGCGCCTGCTGCAGAGCCGCACCGAGAACCATCCCGACGTACAGAAGCTGAATCTGCAGATCGAGAATGCGAACGGCCGGCTGCGCGCGGAGATCGCGCGCGTGCTCGACGGCGTCACCAACGATTACCGTTCCGCCCTGGCCGAAGAACAGAACCTCGCCGCGTCGCTCGAGGTCCAGAAGCAGCAGGCGATCG
Organism: Vicinamibacterales bacterium; assembly: GCA_050744685.1. Taxonomy (GTDB): domain Bacteria; phylum Acidobacteriota; class Vicinamibacteria; order Vicinamibacterales; family 2-12-FULL-66-21; genus JACCXG01. Next base: position 3,320 of record JBOGIX010000716.1, read on the forward strand.
CGCTCAACCGCAAGAACATCGGGTTCGGCATCCTGCAGCGCGAGGCCGAAGGCGAACGCAAGGTGCTCGAGGCGCTGTTCCAGCAGCACAAGGAAATGAGCGTCATCAGCAACAGCCGCGCGAACAACATCCAGCTGATGGATCTCGCGGAGGCGCCGCAGGCCCCGTTCACGCCCAATCACGGGCGCGACTGGATGATGGCGCTGGTGCTCGGCCTGGCGCTCGGCGTGGCATTCGCCTACACGGTCGAGTACCTGGACGACACCGTGAAGATTCCCGACGATCTCACGCGCCGGCTGCGCCTGCCGCTGCTTGGCCTGGTGCCGGCCGTGAGCGGCGGCAAGGTGCCGGTGCTGACCAATCCCGTCCCGCACGATTTCGGCGAAGCGTTCCGATCGCTGCGCACGTCGCTCGTGTTCACCAACGGCGCGGACGGCAAGCGGATGATCGCCGTCACGAGCACGCAGCCGCTCGAAGGAAAGACGACGACCGCCTGCAACCTTGCCGTCGCGCTCGCGCTCGGCGGGGCGCGGGTGATGCTCATCGATGCCGACATGCGCCGCCCCGGCCTGCACCGGACGATGGGCCTGCAGAACCAGGTGGGGCTGTCGCACGTGCTGACCGGGCAGGCGCGTGTGCGAGAGGCAATTCAGCGCACGAGCGAACCCAACCTGTATGTGATGACTGCCGGACGCACGCCCCCCAACCCGTCGGAGCTGCTGTCCTCGTCGCGCATGCAGAACCTCGTCGCCAGCCTCGAATCGGGGCCGTTCGACTGGGTTATCATCGACACGCCGCCCGTGCTCGCGGTGACCGACGCGGTCATCATCGCGCCGTATGTCTCCGGGCTCGTGTTCGTGGTCGGCGCCGAGATGACGCGGCGGGCGCACGCGGAGCGGGCGATCCAGACGATCCAGAGCGGCAAGCCGAACATCATCGGCGCCGTGCTGAACCGGGTCGACCTGAACCGGAACAAGTATTACTACTCGCGCTATTACGGCTACCACTACAAGAGCTACTACGGCAGCGACATCCCCGCGACCGACGCCGCGGCCTGACCGCGCGCCTGCGCGTGTGCTGCTGCTGATCCTCGTGGCAGCAGCGGTGCTGTTCGGCGGTGTTTACCGCTGGGCCGCCCTCGTGCTGTCGGCCGGCGTCGGCGGCCTTCTCTTCTGGACTCGTCCCGCGATCGCACCCGCGGGCGCCATGCGGGTTCTGGATCTCTCGCTGCTCGCCGTCCTCGCCGGGATCGCGCTGCAGCTCGTGCCGCTGCCGGCCGCGATCGTGTCATTCCTATCCCCTGCGCGAATCGCCTACCTTCGCGCGTCCAGTCTCCAATCCGACGTGCCATCGTTCGTGCCGCTCACACTCGATCGGGCGGCGACCCTGCACGCGCTGATCGCGGCCTTCTGCACGGCAGGCGCGTTCTGGGCGGCGCGAAGCGTCTTTGCCCGGCGCGGCGTGCGCACGGTGATCACGGGATTGGCGTGGGCGGCGGTGATCCTCGTCGTCGCCGCGTTCGCCCAGGCCACGACCGGCACGCACCTCGTGTATGGATTCTGGCAGCCGATCGACGAAGGCGCACGTCCGCTGGGCCCGTTCATCAACCGAAACCATTTCGGCACGTGGAGCCTGCTCGTCTTCTTTCTCTGCCTTGGCTGCCTGCAATGGCGGAGCAGGGCCGCCGGTCCCTCGCGCGGATGGAGCTGGCGCGCGCGGCTGGCACACGCGCTCGACGGCCGCAGCATGATCCTCGGCCTGGCGCTGCTGCTCCTCGTGCTGGTGATGGGATTCGGTGCATCGCGCTCGACCATGCTTGCCTTGGCGGGCGGAGCGGGCTATGTTGCTGCCACCGCGCCGCGGCGTCACGACATGCGGCGCAGCGTGATCCGAATGGCTGCGCTGGCGCTCGCCGCGCTTTTCGTGCTCGCGGCGTACGCCGATGTCGATCGGTTGCTCTCGCGGGTCGGCGAAACGCGGCGGCTCGGCCTGTCGCAGCGCGTCGTCATCTGGCGCGACACCGTGCGCGTCATCCGCGACTTCCCCATGGCCGGCATCGGCGCCGGCGCGTTCTCGAATGCGATGCGCCTGTATCAGACAACCGACCGGACCTATTACTGGAACGAAGCGCACAACGAGTACCTGCAGGTCGCTGCGGAAGGCGGGCTGCTCGTCACGCTGCCCGTGTGCGGCGCGCTTGGGGCGCTCGGCGCCCTGATGGGAGCTGCCATCCGGCGCCGGGACGATCCGGTCCACTGGCTGCGACTCGGCGGATCGGCGGGCTTGCTCGCGGTGGCGATCCAGGCCATCTGGGAAACGGGGCTCAGCCTGCCCGCGAATGGCATGCTGGCCGCCGCGGCCGCCGCCCTGACGATTCAGGGCGCGAGATCGTCTCCAGAACACGGCTCGCATCTCCCGCCTTCACACCACGACACCGCTCACCCGCCGCATGCTGCGTCTCGGTATTGATGTCGACGGCGTCGTCGCCGACTTCCGCAGCGCGTTCCGGGCGCTGGCGCTGCGCGAGCTCGGACGGCAGCCGGATGACGGCGACGCGGAGCTGTCGAAGACGGAGGTCGATCGACTCTGGAAGGCGGTCGCCGGTATCCCGAACTGGTGGCTGGAGGTGCCGCCGCACGAGCCCGATCAGATCAAACGCCTGTACGCGCGTGCGCGTCAGGGCCGGTGGGAAGTGTTCTTCCTGACGAGCCGCCCGCCGAGCGGCGGCGACACCGTGCAGCTGCAAACGCAGGTCTGGCTCGAGCGGCTCGGCTTCTACCTGCCGGCGGTCGTGACGACGCCGGCGGGGGCGCGCGGCGAGCTGGCGCGATCGTTGCGGCTGGATCTGGCGCTGGACGATCGGATGGTCAATTGCCTGGAAGTGATCAGCGCGAGCAACGCGAAGGCCGTGCTCCTCGCGCGCGATCCGTCTGCGGCCCCCGGCGAGCCCGATCCCAGGGTGCGCGATGCGGCCGCGACACGAGGCATCGGCGTGGTCGGGTCGCTGTCGCAGGGCCTCGATGCGAT
>JBOGIX010000717.1:0-3078 GCA_050744685.1 Vicinamibacterales bacterium
CGTCGTGTACATCGTCCTGGCTATGGCGGGATCGATCTGCTGGGCATCGGCGAGTTGTTTCAGCGCCCACAGGCCCGAGATATCCGCCTTGGCTTCTTCGATCGCGCTGTAGGTCTCCTTCAGCTCCTGGCGCACCGTCGTCGTCCGGCCGCCCACGGTGATGCCGTGCGGCCCGAGGCCGTGCATCAGCTCGTGCATCAGGATGTGGGTGAAGAACGCGTCGAAGGAGACGCGCGCCTGGTCGGCCGGCGCCAGCGCCACCTTCGCGATCGGCGTGAGCACGGTCTTGAACTTGGCTTCCTGCACGTTCTTCAGCATGACCCGCTTGCTTCCCTTTTCGCGGATCACGCGTTCGTCGTTCGGCAGGTTGAACGCCGCCGTCTGCACGCCGCGATTCGCATCGCCGGCGGTAAAGACGACGTTGACGACGCGGATGGGGGCCATGGCGCCGAGCGACGGATTGCGATATTTGGGGTCGATGGGCAGCGCGTTCTCGAGCGCCTGCAGGTGTTTCGAGAATGCCTGCAGCTTCGCGCTCTCGGCCTCGTCTCGCAGCGTGATGAACGCCTCGAACGCCGCCTTGTAGTTGAACCATTCGTCCTCGTACACCTCGTACGGGCCGATGGTCGGCTCGATGGCCGCATCGAGCTCCATCCACGCGACGTCGCTCGCGTAGTAGTCGTTGGAGATGAATGCGTCGGCGCGTGAGGAGAGGTATTTCTTCAGGGTCGCGTCGCCGGTAAAGCTGACGGCTTCGCGGAGGAGTGCCGCGGCGCGCGCCAGCTCGCCCTGGTACTCGACCGAGTAGGGGACCGACACGAATTTGCCGTCTGCGCCACGCCTGATGGTGGTGAAGAAGCCGGTCGCCTGCGCCTTCGCCTCGCCGCTGAGCGAGTCGAGCCATTTCTGGACTTCTTCCTTGCTCGCCCCGGCGGGATAGAAGTTCGCCGATTCCGGTTTCGCGGGCGCACCCGGAATGAACACCCGGTCGTGATCGAGCCGCGACCACGGGCCCTTGTTGATCAGGAAGTAATGAAGACGGGCCTGCGCGTCGGCGGCGCCGGGCTCGAGGGCCTTGCGCGAGAGGTGCTGAAGGAGCGCATCGTTTCCCGACCACGACTGCCGCAGGAAGAGCGCGTCCATGATGCGCGCGGCCTCAATCAGCTTGCCGAGTGCGCGGCGCTCCGAGTCCGCCAGCCTGGAGGCGTCGGCGGCGATGTCCACGGGCGCGAAGCGCGCCGTCATGGCGCGGAGCTCTGCGGCGTCCGGAAGTGAACGGGTTTCCTGCACGGACGAGCCTCCGGCGAAAGTGACGGACACCGCAGTCGCGGCGACCGCGGCAGCAATCAGCATTTGAGATTTGATGTATGTGCAGAACATGGAGCTCAGGCCTGTACTCGGGACCAAGCATTGTCGGGCGCTCGGCGACGGGACTAGAATGGGTAGATTGTACAGGACCCATGGACCCCGGAAGGGAATTCGCCGCACCAGCCGTGCTTGCACGGCGTGAACGTGTTCGACTGTGTCGGTTTGCCGTGCAATCTCGACTTAGCCGCGGCCGCACCGGCGGCCGCGGATCTAGTAACGAAGGTCCGCCATGTGTCACCTTCGGAGCTTCGTTACGATTCAAAGGATTCATAGATGAGGAACATCGCCCCGCGTGACGGCTCCGAGCTCGAAAGCCTCGAGCAGCGGGAATGGCTCGAATCGCTCGAGTACGTGATCGACCAGGGAGACCGTGGCCGCGTCCAGCGGCTGCTGGCGGCCCTGCGTCATCACGCGCGCATGGCAGGCGTGTCGCTGCCCTTCACGGCGGTCACCGCCTACGTCAATTCGATCCGCGCCGAGGATCAGGTGCCGCTGCCGGGCAACCAGGAGCTCGAGCGGCGCATCAAGAGCCTCGTCCGCTGGAATGCCATGGCGATGGTGGTGCGCGCCAACCGTGTCTCCGACGGCATCGGCGGGCACATCTCGACCTACGCGTCCGCGGCCACGCTCTACGAGGTGGGCTTCAATCACTTCTTCAGGGGCAAGGAACACGAGGGGGACGCGGACATCATCTATTTCCAGGGGCATGCCTCGCCCGGCATGTACGCGCGGGCGTTCCTGGAGGGGCGGCTGCCGGTCGAGAAGCTGCAGAACTTCCGCCGCGAGCTCGCAGAGGGCGGCGGGCTGTCGTCGTACCCGCACCCGTGGCTGATGCCGGACTTCTGGCAGTTCCCCACCGTGTCGATGGGCCTCGGGCCGATCATGTCGATCTACCAGGCCCGCTTCAATCGCTACCTCGAAGACCGCGGGCTGAAGAAGCCGTCGGATGCCAAGGTCTGGACGTTCATGGGCGACGGCGAGACGGACGAGCCTGAATCGCTCGGCGCCATCAGCCTCGCGGCGCGCGAGAAGCTCGACAACCTGATCTTCGTCATCAACTGCAACCTGCAGCGGCTCGACGGCCCGGTGCGCGGCAACGGCCAGATCATCCAGGAGCTCGAGGCCAGCTTCCGCGGCGCCGGCTGGAACGTGATCAAGGTGCTCTGGGGCAGCGACTGGGATCCGCTCCTCGCCGCCGACAAGGAAGGCCTGCTCGCCAAGCGGATGGGGGAGATCGTCGACGGGCAGTATCAGAAGTACGCCGTCGAATCGGGCGCCTACTTCCGCGAGCACTTCTTCGGCACCGATCCCCGGCTGCTCGACATGGTCAAGCACCTGTCCGACGATCAGCTGAAGCGGCTCCGGCTCGGCGGCCACGATCCGGTGAAGGTCTACAACGCCTACAAGGCCGCCGTCGAACACAAGGGACAGCCGACCGTCATTCTCGCGCGCACGATCAAGGGCTACGGGCTCGGCGAGGCCGGTGAAGGCAAGAACATCACGCACCAGCAGAAGAAGATGAACGAGGCTGACCTGCGGTCGTTCCGCGATCGCTTCGGCGTGCCGATTCCCGACGACAGGATCGCCGACGCGCCGTTCTACCGGCCCGCGGACGACAGCACCGAACTCCAGTACCTGCGCGAGCGGCGCAAGGCGCTTGGCGGTTACGTCCCCTCACGCAGCGTGCGCGTCGAACCGCTGCACGCCCCG
>JBOGIX010000718.1:0-2602 GCA_050744685.1 Vicinamibacterales bacterium
TCGCACCGGCGGCAGCACTGTGAGGCACGCGCATGACATACCGCGGATTCGTACGGCACGTTGCCCTGACCCTTGCCCTGATCGCGGCGCCCGGACTCGCCGCCGCCTCGTTCGCCCAGGACGCCCGCGGCACCATCACGGGCACTGTGACGGATTGACGGCGACCTTCGACGCCGGTTTCGGCAATACCGAGGGAGGCGTGACGAACCTGAGCCTGAAGTCCGGCACCAACCAGTTCCGCGGCACCGCCTACCTGGTGAAGACGCCGAGGAAGCTGTGGGCGAACGATTCTTCGCCAACGCGAACGACATCCCGCTGCCAGAGTTCAAGTACACGCGCTGGTCCGCGACGGCGGGCGGACCGGTGGTGCTCCCGGGCATGTACAACGGGCGGCAGCGCACGTTCTTCATGTACGGCTACGAGAGCATTCCCGAAGCGCGGCCGCGCAACAATGGCACGCCGACGGTGCCCACGGAGAAGATGCGCACCGGCGACTTCTCTGAGCTGCTCGCGCTCGGGCCGCAGTACCAAATCTACAACCCGTTCACGCGGCGCGCCATCGGCGGCGGCCGTTTCCAGCAGGACCCGTTTCCCGGGAACATCATCCCGCAGAACATGATCAACCCGATCGCCCGCGCGATCCTCGAATACGTGCCGTTGCCCCGGACGGCCGGCAATCGCGACGGCACGAGCAACTTCCAGCAGCCCGAGCTGGCGGAGAACACCGACTACGGGTCGCATACGATCCGCATCGATCACGTGCTGACGCAGAAACAGCGGATGTACGGACGCGTCAGCTGGTACGACCGCGACAGCAACTACAACAACTACTTCGGCAACCTGACCACCGGCGAGTGGTTCGGGTTTGCCTCGCGCCAGGTCGCGCTCGACCACGTCTACACGCTGAACGGATCGACCGTGCTGAACCTGCGCTACGGGTTCGATCGGTTCATCCGCAGCACGAACTCGAACCCCGCCAACCACGGCTTCGACCTGACCTCGCTCGGCTTCCCGGGCCGCTACAACGACATGATCCCGGCAGACCTCCGGCGCTTTCCGCGGATCAACGTCACCGGCTACCAGGGCACGGCCGTCGGCGGGTTCCATCGCCCTACGGAAACCCACTCGTTCGTCGCCACCCTGAACAAGACCGCGGGCGCGCACTCGATCCGGACCGGCACCGAGTTCCGGCGTTACGGCGAGACGGATCGCTTCTTCGCGAACAACCAGACCGGACAGTTCGACTTCAACTCGACGTGGACGCGCGGGCCGCTCGACAACTCGCCGGCCTCGCCCGGTGAACTGGGGCAGTCGTTCGCGTCGTTCCTCCTGGGCATTCCGAGCGGCGGCCTCGTCACTGTGCCGGCGCAGTACAAGGAACACTCGTCGACCTGGGGCTTCTTCGTGCAGGACGACTGGCGGCTCGGGTCCAGACTCACGCTCAACCTCGGCGTGCGTTACGAGTTCGAGACCCCGCTGACCGAGGCCGAGAACCGCACCGTGCGCGGCTTCGATTTCGACGCCGTCCAGCCGATGGAAGCAGCGGCGCGCGGGGCGCTCAACCCGACGGCCACCGGGGTTCCGCTGGCGCGGTTCCAGGTCCGCGGCGGCCTGACGTTCCCCGGCGTCAACGGCGAGCCGGAAGGCCTGTACGCGACGCCGAAGGACAACATCATGCCGCGGGCGGGCTTCGCCTATCAGATCGACGACCATCGCCCGCGAGCGGCTGCTCCGGCCGTATCCGCAGTTCGACGCCGTGAACACGACGACCAACGACGGGGAGTCCTGGTATCACGCGCTGCAGCTCGGCGTGAACCGCCGGTTCTCGGCCGGGTACACCATCGGCGCGAACTACACCTTCTCGCGCTTCGAGTAGAGCGAGTATCTCAACGGCGCGGACGCGGAGCCAACCCGGTTCATCTCGGACCAGGACAGCCCGCATCGAGTTGTGGTCAACGGCATCTGGGAGCTGCCGTTCGGCCGCGGGCGCCGCGTTGCCACCGACGCCTCGCCGGTGGTCGACCGGATCATCGGCGGCTGGCAGATCTCGGGCATCTACATGTATCAGAGCGGCGTGCCGATCGGCTTCGGCAACGTCCTCTTCACCGGCAACGTCGACGACGTCGCGCTGTCTTCCGGCGCTCGCTCGCTCGATCGCTGGTTCAACGTCGACGCCGGCTTCAACCGGGTCTCCGCCCAGCAGCTCGCGTCGAACGTGCGCACGTTCCCGCTCCGGCTCGACTCGGTGCGGACCGACCCGGTCAACAACGTCGATCTGTCGCTCATCAGGAACTCCCGCATCGTGAACGACAAGATGCTGCAGCTGCGCTTCGAGGCGCTGAACGCCTTCAACCACCCGCTGTTCCCGGGCCCGAACACGAACCCGACGGCTGCCGCGTTCGGCTCGATCAGCGCATCGACGCAGAACAACTACTCGCGGAGGGTGCAGGTGATGGTGAAATTTATTTTCTGAGACGACGAAGTTGTCAGTTCCCAGTCACCAGTGTCCAGTTGTTCGGTTGCTGGTTTCCAGTCGTGAGGCAACTGGGGAAGTAGGGAACTAGCGGGGAAGTAAGGAGCCGGGAACTCGGGAGCTGAGAAC
>JBOGIX010000719.1:0-2667 GCA_050744685.1 Vicinamibacterales bacterium
GTATCAAAGGTCCCCGGGGTCAGATCGAACCCGTCATGTTGATGGCGTTCCAGGCTGAAGAAGCCAGTGGTGCGCTCACGTTTGAAGCCGGTATCGACCCGGGATCCAACGACGCCGAAGTTCCCCGCCGAGAGCGCCACGGTCGTGTCGAAGGCGGAGGAAGGCTCGCGCGTAATCAGGTTGATGACGCCGCCGAGCGCTTCCGAGCCATACAGCGCTGAGGCTGCGCCCTTCACCACTTCCACGCGCTCGAGGCGCGCCGTCGACTGCCGGTCGAGGTTCAACACCCCGCCGCGCTTGATACCACGCGCACCGACCATCGGCTGTCCATCCAGCAGCACGAGAACCTGTCGTGAGTCGATGCCCTGAATCTGCTCGCCAGCGGCGCCGGCGGTCTCGGATCCGCGTCGAGTGATCACGCCTGGCAGTTCCCGCAACACCTCGCCGACGGTTTCATGACCACCAGTTTCTTCGATTCGACTGCGGGTCACGACATCGACGCGTGTGTTCAGCGATTCGCGCAGCTCCTCTTGTCTGGATGCGGACACCACGGTGACGTGTTCGACCACCGGCGCCGGTGACAACGTCACGACGACCGGTTCGGCGTGAGGCACGACGAAGGTCTGCACGGCTGTGGAAAACCCGGGCGCGGATACGGTGAGCACGTAGCGGCCAGGCGAGAATCGAGGCAGCGCGAACGTGCCGTCGGCTCGACCCTCGTGGACAGCGTCAAGTCCGGCAGGTTCCTCGCGTACTACGATCGTGGCGCGTGGAATGGCGGCGCCAGATGGATCTCTTACGGTCCCCGCCACGTCTTCTCGCGGGCCGCGATCGTCGGAGCGCAGAGATTGCGCGTATCCATCCGGTTGAAGTGAGACGTGCATTCCCAGCAGAAGGAGCACGATCGCGCTCCTCCTCGTCCACGTACCTGCAAACATGACGTGCCTCCAACGTTGCGCGTCAGTCAGCGTGGCCGTAGACTACCGGTCGTCGAACGCTGCATGCGCGCGAGCGCGTGAACGGTTCCTCTCCAGGATCCGGCGTTTGATGCGCCCGCTGGGTGTTGCAGCACTCAGCGGGCAACTCTTCGAATCCACCCGCCAGCCGTGAATGAAGGGGCCTCCAGCTTCGTCGGCTGCGGCTCAAAATGAGATTAGGACTCAGTTTCGATCCGAGAGGATATATCCGACCAATTCGGTCGGTCAAGAGAAAACTGATGAGCGTCGGTTGCGATGTCGTGCTCGCCCCATACGGCGGCCGGCGCTCGTCGTGTATCACGGTCGGGCTCGGAGTTCTGAACGATGAGAGTCGTCGTGCAGTTCAGCCGGCCGTGAGGCGCGCGTTGACGCACGGCGTTCGATCAGTCGTCTCTCAGTACCTGCGTCGGATTGACGAGGGCTGCGCGGCGTGCCGGCCACCAGAGTGCAAGCGAGCCGCACAGCGCAAACAGGACGGTCGTTGCGGCGAGGATTGAGGGTTCGACGGTTCGGACGCCGAACAACTGGCTTCGCAGCACCTGGCCGATACCGGCGGCTCCGGCCAGGCCGGCGAGCAGGCCAACAGCCACCAGCGGCGCGCCCTCCTGTACGAATCCGATGATCACCGTGCGGGGCTCGGCGCCGATCACGAGCCGGATGCCGATCTCGCGCTGCCGCTGACGCACGCTGTAAGCGATGATGCTGTAAACGCCAAGCAGCGCGAGCATGGCGGCGAATGCGGCGAAGACCGACAGGACCCACGCAAGTTGACGGGGGGCGCTGCGTGCTTCGGCGTAGGCCGCTGCCAGGCTTGCCGGCGCGCCCACGGCCGCCTCGCGATCGAGCTCCGCGACGGTCAGTCGCAGCGTTTCCGGGGAAGCAGGAAAGTCTTTCATATATAGAAACACGAACCGATCCGGTACCCGAAGCAAGGGCACATACGCATTCAGGCGGTCCGCATCCGCCCGCACCTGCCCATCGTCGTAATCCACCAGGCGCACGTCCTTGACCACGCCGACTACGCGGTGCGACGTGCTGGTGTTCGTATCGTCACCGTCGGGCGCGTGAATTCGGAGACGCTGCCCGACGGCTCGCGCGCCTGGCCAGAGCCGCCGCGCCAGGCTTTCGCTGACCACGACGACTGGCTCGGCGCCGGGGCGATCCTCTGCCGTAAACGCGGCGCCTTCTCGAAAAGTCATGCCGAGCGTGGCGAAGTAGCCAGACGTCACGCCGGAGACCCCGGCCTGCGCGATCGTTGTCCTGTCCCCGACGGTCTCCACACGCGTCGGATGGACGGACTGGAGCGGCCAGGCGTCGCTCAACGCGATCGAACCAACCCCCGCTCGCTCCTCGAGACGCCGCAGGAGACGGCCGTAGTAGTCCGCGCGGCTCACGGCATCGGGGTACGCTCGTGGCCGCAGCCCGACACTTGCGGTCAATATGCCGTCGACGCGAAAGCCTGGATCCACACGCAGCATCCGCATCGAGCTTTGAATCATCAGCGCCGACCCGGCGAGGAGTGCGAGTGCCGCGGCAATCTCTCCGGCAATCAGCACCGAGCGGAAACGGCGAGTTGCGCGGCCGTCCGTCGAGGCTCGACCGCCCGCCTTGAGAACCGGCGACACGGCGGTTGACCAGAGCGTCACGAGCGGCACCAGAGTCAGGGACACTGTGAGCAACAACGCGGCCG
>JBOGIX010000720.1:0-8370 GCA_050744685.1 Vicinamibacterales bacterium
GCTGAGGGCCCGCCGGTCGACTGCGCCGCAACCACTACGCCCGCCGCAACGATCAAAGAGGTGAGTTCCCTCATCATGGCTGTTCCAAGGCTGTCAACGTCCTTCAGTGTCACGCTGCGATCAGATCACAAGAGAAACAGGACGACAGGAGGAGGGGAGTAAGGGAGGATAGATCGTTTCTATTGGTTTCCTGCTCCCCTGCTCCTTCTTTCTCGTGGTGCGATCGCAGCGTGACAGTGAAAGACGTCGAAGGGAGTCACCGCTACTCGGCGTCCGCCTGCCCCGGCTCCGGGAGCCAGAAGCTGGCGATGAAGCCCACGAGATACACAGAGAATCCGACCGCTGCAGCGACGAGCGCGATCTTCGTTGGCGCATAGGCGCGATCGGGCGTCACTGCAAGCGAGGCGGTCACCCAGGCGAACGACGTGCCGATGAGACGTCCGCCGATGTTCGCGGCAAAGCTCTCGCCCGTGCCGCGCAGGTGCACTGGATAGACACGCGGCAGATAGTTGCCCCAGAAACTGAACTGCCCGACGGTACACACGCCCGCGAGGAAGACGCCGAAGTACAACAATCGCAGATCGGTCGTGCCGGCGACGGCGAATACGAGCGGCATCAGAATCAGCCCGGGTATCTGGAAGACACGAATCAGCTTGCGTCGACTGACGATGACGACCGCGAGCCAGGCCAGCGCTACCCGTCCCGCCAGGCCGCCAATCTCCTGGACCTTGGTCACGTCGGAAGCCACACCTTGCACGATCAGTCGGGCCTCTGGCGCCGGCTGTCCGGCAGTCATCTCGCGCACCTGCGGCAGGCCGGGCACGATCTGCGGCACCTGCTGAATGGCGCCGAATGCGGCGCCGTAGGCCATCGCGAACATCACGGTCGTGACGATTGTGGTGCGTCGCAGTTGCGGCGAGAACAACGCTGCCAGGCTCGGGCGCTTCAGCGTTCCGGCGGCGCGGCGCTGCTGCCAGATCGGCGATTCGGGAAGGAACGGACGGATCAGGATGAGCGGAATCGCCGGGAGCACGCCGGACATCAGCGTATAGCGCCACGGGGCGTGTGGATCCTGCACGTCCATGCCAAAGCCGGCAATCGCCGGAAGACTGGCCGCATAGTCGATGGCCAAGCCGTTGGCGATGGCCACGAGCAAGCCGCCGGCCGAGGAGAACGCCTGCGTGTAGCCGAGCACCTTCTCGCGCCGCCTGGGTTCGGGAAAGAGCTCGGCGAGCCACGCCACGGCGGCCACGAACTCGACACACACGCCGACGAACACGAAGCAGCGCAGCACGAGCAGCATCTCGACCGACGTCGAGTACCCGGACAGGAACGCCGCTACCGCGTAGATCAGGATGCTGTAGGTCAGGACGCGGCGACGCCCGAAGCGGTCGGTCATGTAGCCGCCGATCAGACCGAAGATGCCGCCCGCGAACGCGGGAATGTAGAACAGGCGCCCGACCCACATCTGGAACTCGGGAGAGCCCGGCACGGCGCCCGACAACTCCAGCAGCGCCGGCCGGACCACGAGCGGCAGCATCAGGATTTCATAGATGTCGAAGGCGAAGCCGATCGCGGCAATCGCGCAGATGAGCCACTGAATCGGCGTGAGCCGGGCCCCCGAGCCTGAGTCTGCAGTCGGCATAAGCGTGCTGGTTTTCGATCCACCCTCGCGGGGCGGCCTGGGGTTGCCAGGGGGTTATCTTGCGGCAGCTCTCAATCCGTCATCCATTGTCCTCGCGGGCGGCCTGGGGTTGCCAAGGGGTCATCTTGCGGCAGCTCTCAATCGTCTTCGGGAGGCGGCCGGTTGCGGCGCCCGGACACACCATGAGGCCGGGAGGCACGCGCGGGCCGCGAGATGGTCCCGGCAGCGGAGCAGCCGGCGAGCAGGCGTGCACGCCCGAGCGCCGTGGCAAATCTAACGGGTGATAGAGTTTACTTCACGATGGGCTCCTTCGATTTCCAGCCGCGCACGCGGGTGATTTTCGGGAGCGGCTGTTCGGATCGGGTCGGCCATTTTGCGCGCGAGCTCGGGTTCTCGCGCACGCTGCTCGTCGCCGATCCCGGGCTGGCGGCCGCCGGCCACATCATCCACATCAATCACGCGCTCGACGCGGCCGGCATCGCCACGGAGCTCTTCACCGCGTTTGCCGAGAACCCCGACAGCGCCATGGTCGCCGTCGGCGCGCGCCACGCGCGCACGCTCGACGTCGACTCGATCGTCGCGCTCGGCGGCGGCAGCGCGCTCGATTGCGCCAAGGGCATCAACTTCCTCGTCACCAACGGCGGCGAGATCGCCGACTACCGGGGATACGGCAAGACCACCACGCCGCTGCTGCCGGCAATCGGCATTCCGACGACTGCCGGGACGGGCAGCGAAGCCCAGAGCTATGCCGTCATCTCCGACGCGGCGACGCACATGAAGATGGCGTGCGGCGATCCGTCTGCCGCATTCCGCGTCGCGGTGCTCGATCCGCAGCTGACGCTCAGCGCAGCGCCGCGTGTGACCGCCGCGGCGGGGATCGACGCGGTCGCCCACGCCGTCGAGACGGCAGTGACGGCGAAACGGACGCCGTTGTCGGATACGTTCTCGCACCAGGCCTGGCGCCTGCTGTCCGAGGCCTTCGAGCGGGTGCTGCTGCACCCGCGCGACACCACGGCGCGCGCACGGATGCTCATCGGCGCCCACTTCGCCGGCGTCGCCATCGAACAATCGATGCTCGGCGCCGCGCACGCCTGCGCGAATCCCCTGACCGCCCGCTTCGGGCTGGCACACGGCGTCGCGCTCGCCATCCTCCTCCCCCACGTCGTCCGCTGGAACGCAGAGATAGCGGTCGACGGGTACACCGCGCTCGTCGGGTCGCCGCGGCGCCGGGTCAGGGACATCGACGCGCCGGAAACTCTGGCGCGCCGCCTGGAGGACTTCGTTCGCGCCGCCGGCATGGCCTCGAAGCTCGCGGACGCGGGGGTGCCCGAAGACTCCCTGCCCGACCTCGCCACGCTCGCCGCCCAGCAATGGACGGGCTCGTTCAACCCGAGACCGTTCGATGCATCGGGGGCGGTCGAGATCTATCGCATGGCGTATTGAACGGTTCACGGTGCAGGGTGCAGGGTTCACTTGGTTCAGGGTTTCATCGTCTGCATCGAGATGCACATGCAATGAACACTGAACCAGCCTGACGAACCCTGAACCAGATGAACCTTGAACCGGCACCCTGAACCGGAGGCGTCAGCTCAAAGTTCATACCGCGCCAGTGTCGCCGCCGAAGGCGGCGGCGTCGCGAGCGAGACGACGACCATCAACACGCACGACACGATCGTCATCGGCACTACCGGCAGCAGCCCGAACCACGCGAGCGCGCCTGGCACCCGCGCCGCGTAGATCACCGCGGCGATCACCCACAGCGCGACGGCCAGCGCACCCCATTTCGTGCTGCGCTTCCAGAAGAGCGCGGCCACGAGGAGCGGCGAGAGCGCCGAATAGCCGGAGAACGCGTACTGCACGGCAAGGTCGAAGATGCCCTGCGGCGCACGCAGCGCGATCAGGTAGGCGAGCACAGTGAGGATCACCACGAAGATCCGGCCGGTCTGCACCTGCACCGCTTCACCGAACCGCTTCGTGCCGCCGTAGAACGTGAACACGTCCTCGGTGAACATCGTCGACAGGGCGAGGATCTGCGAGTCGCTGGCCATGACCGCCGCCATGATGCCGGCGCCGAGCACGCCGGCGAGCCACAACGGCGCGAACCAGTCCAGCATGATCGGCACCACGTCGTCTCCCGACGCCCGGCGCCGCAGGTCCGCGCGTGTGTCAGGAGGCATGGTTGGCGCAGCGGCAGCCAGCGCCTGCCGCGCATGGAGCTTCGCGGCGATGCGCGGCGTGTCGGCCATGGTGTTGGCCGCCACGCCGAGAAAGACGCAGGGCAGCCAGATGGCGAGAATGCACACCGGATAGAACACGACGGTGCGCCTGAACTGCACGAGGCGCTTGGCCGTCAGGCAGAAAATCGCAATGTGTGGAAAGGCGATCGTCGACAGCGGGATGAACGTGTAGCTGAGGAAGTAAAGCGGCGAGATGCGCTCTCGCGTGAGGAGCGGCCTGGTGGACGGATCCGCGAGCAGTGACTCCATCACCCGCCCGAAGCCGCCCATGCCGCCGCCGATGACGACGAGCGCGATCGCGCCGAACGACAGGAACAGCACCGTCTGAAACGCGTTGACCCAGGCCGTGCCGCGCATGCCGCCGAAGAACACGTAGCTCATGACGACGAGCGCGACGATCGCGCCGCCGAGCCAGTACGGCACCAGCCCGCCCGAGATCGCGCGGAGCGCCGTACCGCCGCCCATCACGCCGATGATGATGTAGGGCACCAGCAGCGCCGCCTGGATGGCGAAGATCAGCGTGCCGATATGTCCGCATTCCCACCGATCGCGGAACATCTGCACCGGCGTGATGAAGCCGTGGCGCTTCCCGAGCGCCCACATGCGCGTGCCGATGAAGAACAGCGTCACCGGGATCACCAGCGCCGACGAGGAAGCCATCAGGCCGAACGTGACGATGCCGTTGGCGAAGGCGTGGCCAGCCGAGCCGAGGATGGTGAAGGCGGTCATGTTCGTGCCGAAGAGCGACAGCAGGAACACGGCCGGCCCGAGCGAGCGTCCGGCGAGGAAGTACTCCTCCACCGCCGCAGCGCCGCGCCGGGCCCGCCACGCGAAGATGCCGATGTAGAGGATGACCGCGAGGTAGGCGAAGACGATGACGGCAGGAATCAACGACCGGCTTCCCTCTCTTCAGCGCGCTCGAGCGAGGCCGGCCAGGCGAAGCGGGTCAACGCCCACATGACGATCGACACGGCCACGCAATACGCGCCGTGATAGGCGAGGCCCACCGGCAGGAAGCCGAACACGAGCGGGCGCGCCCGGTTCCAGAACCAGAGATCCTGGTGCAGCAGATACAGCGCGAGTAACACGACGAACCAGCCGAGCCGGCTCAACACACACCTCCGTCTGAAACGCGTGGAAGGGGCCGCACGTCTTTATCACACGAACGCCGGCAGCCGGCAAGCGGCTGATAAGATGTGTCGCCTGGCCGTAAATGTTGGCAGGGAGTTTCGTCCTGATGCTCTTGGGTCCCGTCCGTCTCGTTTCCATCCCGTTCCTCCTGTCGTTCGTCCTCGCCCTGGCCGTTCCGGCCGCCGCACAGACCGCCGCGACGATTACCGGAACCGTCGAGGACGCCAGCCGCGACGTGCTGCCGGGCGTTACGGTCACGGCGCGCAACACCGCGACGTCGCTCGTGCGGGTGGCCGTGACCGGGGCTGCCGGACGCTACGTCATTCCCGGCCTGCCTCCCGGCGTCTACGACCTCAGGGCCGAGCTGACGAGCTTCAAGCCGCACGTGCGCCGCGAGATCCAGCTCACCGTGGGGCAGGCGCTCGTGCTGAACATCACGCTCGAGATTGGCGGTGTGAGCGAGGAAGTGACCGTGACCGGGCGGACGCCGGTCGTCAACACGGCGAGCGGCGAGCTGAGCTACCTGGTCGGCTCCGAAGCGATCGAGCAGCTGCCGCTGAACGGACGCAACTACACCGATCTGGCGCTCCTCCAGCCGGGTGTGCTCGCCTACCCCCACCGCGACGGCGGCTCCGTCGTCGCGCACGGCCTGGCGATGAGCGTCAACGGGCAGGATCCGCGCTCGAACGTCTACCTGCTCGACGGCACGCTGCAGAACGATTTCACCAACGGACCTGCGGGGAGCGCGGCCGGCACCGCGCTCGGGACGGAGACGATCCGCGAGTTCCGCGTCGAGTCGAACGCCTACAGCGCGGAGTTCGGGCGCAACTCGGGCGGACAGATCAACGTGCTCACCAAGTCTGGCGCCAACACCGTGGACGGAAGCTCCTACCTGTTCCACCGCAACGACGCGCTCGACGCGCGCAACTACTTCGACTCGGGCGAACAACCCGACTTCTATCGCAACCAGTTCGGCGCCACGCTCGGCGGGCCGATCACGCGCGATCGCGCCTTTTTCTTCCTGGGCTACGAGGCGCTCATCGAACGGCTCGGCCGAACAGTGAGCACGGTCGTACCCGACGACGATGCGAGGAACGGTGTGCTGCCTGGCGGACAGGTGGCCGTGCACCCGGCGGTGGCCCCGTACCTGGCCGAATATCCGCGCGCCAACGGTCCCTCGCTCGGCCAGGGGCTCGCTGCGTTCACGTTTCCGTTCGATCAGCAGCTCGACGAGCATTTCGTCCAGGGGCGCATCGACTACAACCTCGGTGAAGGCAATCAGTTCTTCGCGCGCTACACGCTCGATACCACGGACCAGTTCCTGCCGACGGACTATCCGCAGTTTCCGCGCAACTTCATCTCGCGCAACCAGTTCTTCACGGCCGAGTACCGCCGCGTGCTGTCGGCCAACACGTTGAATACTGCGCGTATCGGCTACAGCCGGACCCGCATCGGCCAGAACGTGCAGGCGAACACGGCTTCGACACTGCCCACTTTCGTCGCAGGGCGGCAGAGCATGGGCGACATCGACATCGGCGGCCTGCGCCGCTTCGGGCCACAGGCCTCCGGCAATCTCCGCCTCGTGCAGAACGTGTTCGCCGCGCAGAACGACGTCGTGCACACGCGCGGCCGCCACGTGTTCAAGGCCGGCGCCCTGGCCGAGCACTACCAGGACAACATGGTGAACCCGACGTTCAGCCTTGGCATCTTTACGTTCGCCAACCTGAATGCGTTTCTCTCCAATCGTCCGGCGACGTTCATCGGGCTGACGCCCGAAGCGCAGTTCGATCGCTACTGGCGGTTCACGCTGTTCGGCTTCTACCTGCAGGACGACGTGCAGCTCACGCCGCGAATCACGCTCAATGCCGGGCTGCGTTACGAGTTCTCGACGCTGCCGGAAGAGAAGTACAGCCGCGATTCGGCGCTGCCCGATCTGTCGGCGTCCGAGCCTGTCATCGGATCCCTCTACGAGAACCCGACATATACGAACTTCTCGCCGCGCGCCGGCATCGCATGGGATCTGTTCGGCGACGGCCGCACGTCGCTGCGTGGCGGTTACGGGCTGTACTTCAATACCAACAATCACCAGAACCTGATCGTCACCGTCACGAACCCGCCGGCGACGCCGCGGCCGGTGATCGTGAACCCGACCTTCCCCAATCCGCCGTTCAATCGCGCCGGCGCCATCTCCATACGTCCGATTCAGTTCGATCTCGAGAACCCGCGCGTCCATATCTACAACGTCAACCTGCAGCGCGAGATCTTCGGCGACACCGCCGTGACGCTCGGCTACGCCGGCTCGCGCGGGCGGCACCTCCTGCGCAGCGGCGACGTCAACCTGGCACAGCCCACCGGCACGACTGCCGACGGCCGGCCCTTCATCGCCGCCGGCACGCCGCGTCCCAACAGCGCGTTCTCAACGATCGAGCTGAAGAGCAGCGACGGCGAATCCTGGTACAACGCGCTCATCTTCGAGGTTCGGCGCCGGTTCCAGCGCGGCCTCTCCGTGCATTCGTCATACACGTTCTCGAAGAGCGAAGACACCACCCAGGCTTCGACGTTCTTCTCCGACGCGAACAACGGCACGACTTCCGCGATGCCGGAGTTCATCCCTGACTACAACCGCGGGCCGTCCGACTTCGACATCCGGCACAACTGGGTGCTGAACTTCACGTGGGCGCTGCCCTTCGGCGCCAATCTCGACGGCGTGGCCGGTGCGGTGCTGAGCGGCTGGAACGTCTCGGGCATCTGGACCATGCGCAGCGGCAACCCGTTGACGGTCTTCGTCACCACCAACCGATCGCGATCCCAGTGGAGTCCCTCTCGTGGCCCAGGCATCGGCCAGGATCGTCCCGACTACGCGCCGGGGTACGGTCCCGACAATGCCGTGCTCGGGCGCCCGGAACAATGGTTCGATCCGAACGCCTTCGTGCTGCAGCCGGCGGGCACGTTCGGCACCACCGGCCGCGGCGACTTCACCGGCCCCAACCTTCGTACGCTCGACCTCGCCTTCTCGAAGACCGCACGCATCGGCAGCGGCGCCCGCTTCGAACTGCGGCTCGAAGCGTTCAACCTGCTCAACCGCGCGAATTTCGGCATTCCCGAGCTGCGCGCCTTCGCCGGCGCCCGCGACGACGAGCCGCCGCTCGCCACGTTCGGCCGCATCACCAGCACGGTCACGTCGGCGCGGCAGATTCAGATTGGGGTAAGGGCGACGTTTTAGTCAGCTTCCGGCTTCCAGCTTCCGGCTTCCAGCTCCACGCTGGCCACGGTTAGACGCGCCAGGCTGGAGACCCGCTGGAAGCTGCCGTACTGGAGCTGGTTGCTGCTCGAAGCCGGAAGCCGGAAGCTGGAAGC
>JBOGIX010000721.1:0-5139 GCA_050744685.1 Vicinamibacterales bacterium
CTTCAACGTTGCGTGCGCGCAGGTCCGACATAACGAAGACCAGGCGGTCGGCATTCAGGTAGGGCAGTGGTCGCAATAGCACACCGTTCGCGACGCTGAAGGTAGCCGTGCTCGCGCCGATGCCCAAGGCCAGGCTGACCACGGCGGTCGCGGTGAATGCCGGACTATTCGCAAGGTTCCTAATTGCCGGTAGGAGGTCTGGAAGGATCATCTATCCAGAGTCGGCGCATACTTCGTACGCCGTTCACGCGGCGGAAACGCCGCCCACCTACGGAGAACTGCCGAACCGTCTGCTGACTGCGTTCGAGGCCGCGGAATTCGTCGGCTGTCACGAGGAGACCGTCCGTCGCGCGTACCTGCGAGGGCTTTTGGTCTCGCAGCGGTTTGGCGTCAGGAGCCGGCGGTTTCACCCGCGCGACGTGCTCGACTGGATTGCCCGCGGAGCGCCCACTCGAATCTCGTGAACGCGAAACCCAAGGAGCACAAGCATGTGAAGGAGGACGTATGGCGATCAGACGACGATGCAGAGGCACATGTCGACGCGCTCGGCGATGCCTTGAGCATCTGTGGTTCGATGTGACACATCGGGGCACACGATTTCGAATGCCAGTGAACGACTTCGCCGTGCCGCGGATGGAGTCGAGCAGGCAGCGGCCAGTGCAGTCGATGGAGGAAGTGCGTGATTGGGAACGGCTGTTCGTCGGTGAGATCAAGGCTGGGCGAGATCCGCGGCTCAAGCCGGCCCGCAAAGAGAGGTCCACGGATCTCCAGAGCGTCGCAGGCTTCCTGGACGCCTACTTCGAACGTCACCTGCGACCAGCCGGCATTCGGAGCCTCGACACGGCGGCCGGACGAATCAAGGTTCTGAAGCAACACTTCGGCGACCTCCCGGTCAAGGCGCTGGAAGAGCCGGCGCTCATCAACCGGTTCAAGACTGAATCCGAGTACTCGCGCCGCGTCGAGATCTCCACGCTGCACAAAGTGCTCGCGATCCTGCGTGCCGCCATCCGCTGGGGCCAGGCGCAGACGCCGCCGCTCATCGACAAGTCGCCGTTCCACCGCTTCGGCGTTCGGCTGAACACCAAGGCGGAAACGGTTCGCGACCGACGGATTTCCCGCGAGGAGGAGAAGCGGCTCCTCAATGCGGCGCTAACCATGAACACGTGGGAGCACAAGTACGTCGGGTCGTTGATGCACGACCGAATCATCGGCGCGCTCGAGCTGTGCTGCCGACTCGGCGAGATGCTCGTAATCCAGAACAAGCGAGTCGATTGGGATACTCACACGATCGGGATTCCGGGTCAGACAACCAAGGACAAGGAGAACCGGCGCATTCCGTTCGATCCGAACGGCCGCCTCGCGGCCGTCCTGGGTCGCCGCGGGAAACTCGGACCGAACGCGTTCGTGGTCGGAACTGAGAACGGCGAGTACGTGGGTAGCTTCAAGACCGCCTGGGAGTCCCTGCTGCTGATCGCCAACGGCCACGAGACGAAGCGCGCGAAGCCTGGCGCCCGCGTCGATCGCGCCAAGCTCCACCAGATCGATCTGCACTGGCACGACTTGCGTCACGAGGGCGCGTGCCGCCTCCTGGCAGACGGCGTCGACATCCGCATCATCCAGTTGATGCTCGGGCATGCGAGCGTGCAACAGACGCAGCGCTATCTGAACGTGACCGACGAGGAACTGCGCAGAGGCCTGGAGGTCAGCTGGAAGCGGCGAACGCTGAAGGCCGTCGCGGGAGGTCAGAATGCATGACGAAGTGTCACACCTGTGTCACACGGCCCTTCGAAAAGTGGCGCGCCCGGCAGGACTCGAACCTGCGACCCCCGGCTTAGAAGGCCGGTGCTCTATCCAACTGAGCTACGGGCGCGTGCCCCGTATTGTACCAGCCGATCCGCGCCCGCCCCATTTCCACATGACGCATGTCAACGGCTCCGCCTGCACGATTGCGCAACTCGGGTGAAACATCATGCGCGCTAGGCACTGCGCGTGCCTCTTCCAGGGTCGATGGACCGGGCGAGCGCAGCTCAGTGAGGGCATGAGAGCATCGGCCGGTACGCTTGCGGGTAGTGCGTCCGGTCTGCCGATGGCCGGCCTATCTCGTTTGCTGTGCCGGGCTGCGCGCCATCGCGTATTGATACGACAGGGGCATAACGCCCGCGCGGATCTTGCGCGCATCCTCGAGCAGACGATCGCGATCGTAGGTGCGCAGCGTGGCCGCACGTTCGAGGAAGTCCGCCACGGAATCGCGCTCTCCGGCCTGGAGCAGGTACGTGACGAGCCGTCCGTCGAGCGATCCCCACAACTGGACGGCCAGCGCCTCCGTTGGCGGCGCCTTGGCCGCGGCCTGCAGGTGCCGCACCGCACCGTCGCGATGGCCCGCCCGGAGTTCCAGCGCACCGAGTGTGAGGTTCGCGTCGTAGATCGCCGTGCCGTAGTCGGGATGATCCGGGCGCACGCCCGCGAGCGCCAGCGCCTCCTCTGCCGACCTGGCCGCGAGTTGCCACAACGACGCGGCGTCCTTTTTCGTGTGTTCGTAGTACTCGGCGCGAAGGTATGTTCCGACTGCCAGGCGTGCGAGGGCGGGCAGCCGGTCGTGTTCAGGCAACGCGGCAACGGCCTCGTATTCACGAGCGTCGAACTGTTCGCGTTCGACCGGCGTCAGCGGCTCGCGCGCCGCCAGCTTGCGCGCGATCTCCGCCCCGGCGAGTTCCGCCTGTTTCGCACGCACCGCCTGTTGCCGAGCGTCGCTTCTCTCCGCCACGTCCATCCGTGCGAGGAGGTGCCGCGCTTTCGGCTGGTCCGGATCGAGCGAGAGCGCGCGTTCGAGGAGCTGGCGCGCAAGGGCGCGACGGGCGGCATCGCGATCCCCGCGATTGACGATCATGCCTGCTTCCGTGAGCATGACCGGATCATCGGCAGCGAGCACTTTCGTGAAAACCTCGCGGGCGTACTCGTCGCGCTCGAGCGGGGTCAGCGGCGATCCATCACGCGGACTTGTAGGTCCGAGGAGCACGGTGCCATAGAAGGTGCCGAGCATCGCAGAGGACTCGCTCGACGGCGCCATTCGCGCGGCACGAAGCCAGAGGCGCTCCGCCTCTGCGGCATCCTTCATGTGGAGGAACGCCGCGGCATTGCGGACCACAGCGCGGGAAGCGTCGGTCCGCGCGGCCTGCGCCATCCAGTGGCTCTTCGCCTCGGTGTAGCCAACTGCGTCGGCGTCGGGGGAGATCCTCCAGACGGACGCCGCGAATTCCGGGTAGCGATCGATCAGCGAGAGCACGTGCGGGAGGCGTCGCTTCACCATCTCATCCCAGCCGAACACCTTCTGGCCGCTCGTCTGATAGAACGTCCTCAGCTGCAACAACGTGTCCACGTCGCCGGGCTTCTGCCGCAGCGAGGCTTCGAGCGCGTCGACTCGATCACGCGTCATGGCTTGCGCCGCTTTGTATCGCGCTTCTTCCTGCGCCTGTTCCGCCAGCTGGCGCGCCACATCTGGATCCTCGCGGAGGGGGCGCGGCGCTGCGGATCGGTGTCCGCACGCTGCGCCGACAACGAGCGCAGCTGCACAGCCGTACGAGACGACTATTCGTCGCGTACCCGTGAACGCGAGAGCCGGCGTCCCGTCAATCAGTCTTGCTATCCGCCGCACCAGTCGGCCGTTGCCGCTCACCCCAAGGCCTTGCCACGCCACGCGCCCGCCTTGCGCTCGCACAGCGTTCGCGACGCCCAGCACGATCTCCGCATAGCGACGACGCTCCCCAATCTCGGTCGCCGCTGCATCGTCGCACGCCTCTTCCGACAGTGCGGCGAGGGTCCGTTCCAGCCACCACGCCAGCGGATGGAACCAGTAGATGGCGCAATTGATCCGTGCCAGGAGACTGACCAGCGGATCCCGCCGGCGCGCATGCGCCGATTCGTGAGCGACGATGGCGCGCAGGGTATCCGCCGGCCACGATCGCCAGGTCGGCGGAAGCACGATCCGCGGCCCGACAATGCCGAGCGTGACGGCGCTGGCGAGGTGCGGCGACTCCAGAACCGCGCGTCCATCGCTCAGGCGAATCGGCACGCAGGCAGACAGCAGGCGACGTGCCAGGAACCAGCCAATCGCCAGCCGCAGCAGGAGGAATGCCGCGACGATCGCATAAGCCGACACGAGGAGAGGCAGTGCCGTTGAAGTCGTCCGTCTTTCGATCGGGGCGGCGGCGACGTCTGCCGGCAGGGTGAGGCCGGGTTGAGCGTCGACACGCGACGCGGCGACACTCGCGGAGATGTCCGCCGGGACCGTGGGCGTTGGCATCGTGGCGGCGCGCCCGATCGGGTCAGGCACGCGCAGATCGAACGACAGTCCGACACGCGGAACAAACGGCATGACGCACATGGTCACGAGGACGCCGGTCCAGGCGGCATGCCGGGCGCTGCTGACGCGGACGCGCGCCGCCCAGAGAATGCCTGCCACCGCCAGGGCCACGGCCGTCGACCGCACGGCCACGTCGACGAGGTTAGCGGCAATGCGCGACGAAAGCTCGATGTCCACGCGCCCTCCTCGTTACCTGCGCTTCTTTACCTCGCCGGCCAGCCGCCGGATCTGCGCCAGCGTGAGTACCTTTTCGTCGACCATCCCGCGCAGGAACTGTTCGGCCGAACCCTGGCAGAAGCGATCGATAAGGTGCCGGACGGCGCGCGCCGCGACACTGCGGGGGCGCAGAGTCGGGTGATAGACGAACGCCTTGCCGTCCACCTCGTGCCGGAGGTATCCGCGGGCTTCGAGCCGCCTGAGCAGCGTGCGAACGCTCGAATCCTTGAGCGGGAAGGAGGGCTGCAGCGCCGCCCGGACCTGGTCGGCGGTCGCCGGGCCTTTCGCCCAGAGCACGTCGAGAATCGCCTGCTGCAGGTCGGTGAGCGTACGCCGCTGTGAGATGTGACGCATTGTAACGTGACGATCTGTAACACATTCGATCGCTCGCCGCAAGCGATGTCCGATTTGCTCCCATCCTTGCGGGGAAGCGCAGGCGTGACTAAGATCTGGACGCCAGGCAGAACCGGGCGACTGGGAACTGGGGAACTGAGGGAACTGGGAACGGCACGCAGGCAGGCTGGGAGCTGGAAGCCGGAAGCTGGAAGCTGGAAGCTGGAAGC
>JBOGIX010000722.1:0-4196 GCA_050744685.1 Vicinamibacterales bacterium
CCTGCTTGTTCTGCTCGCCCTCCTTCCTGCGACCCTGAGCGCGAGTCAGGCATCGACCTCCAAGAAGCCGAGCGGCATCGCACGGCCCAAAACCGCCGACGCACGACAGGCGACGACAAAAACGAGCGAGTTCGACAAGATCGTCGCGGCCGCCACCGAGGCCCGTCAGGCCGAACGATGGGAGGAAGCCATCGCGCTCTACGCGAGGGCGGTGAAGCTCCAGCCGGATTACGTCGAGGGCTACTGGTACCAGGGTACGGCGTATTACACGCTCGACAAGGCGGCCGAGTGCCGCGACCGGTTCCGGCAGGTGCTGAAGCTCTCGCCGAAGAACGGCGCGGCGTACGCGTTTCTCGGCTTGTGTGAGTTCAGCCTGAAGCAGTACGACCGCGCGCTGCAGCACCTCGTGCAGTCGCGCGCGCTCGGCGTCGGCGACACCGCCGACCTCGCCGGCATCGCCAGGTACCATGCCGCGCTGCTGATGTCGCGGACCGAGCAGTTCGAGCAGGCGCTCGAGACGCTGGGCGAGTTCGCCAACGAAGGCAACGACAATCCGCGCGTGATCGAGGCGATGGGCATCGCGACGCTCCGGATGGCCCTGCTGCCATCGGAGACGCCTCCCGAACGGCGTGAAATGGTGCTCATGGCCGGCCGCGCCAGCTACCTGATGGCCACACGGAACACGGCCGGTTCGGAGGCCGCATTCCGCATGCTCGCCACGCGCTACCCGGAAACGCCGAACGTGCACTATGCATATGGCGTGTTCCTGTTGCAGGAGCAGCCGGACAAGGCCATCGAGGAGTTCAAGCGCGAGCTGGAGCTGCAGCCCGGGCACCCGTGGTCGCTCATGCAGATGGCGTACGAGTACTTGAAGCGCGGCGACGCCGCCAGCGGGCTGACATGGGCGAAGCAGGCGGTGACCGCGGCGCCCAACGCATTTCCCGCACGAAAGGCGCTCGGGCAGGCGCTGCTCGAGACCGGCGATGTCGAGGGCGCCATTCGCGAGCTGCAGCACGGCCTCGAGCTCGCGCCCGACAGCCCGGGCCTGCACTTCACCCTGGCCCGGGCGTATCAGCGCGCCGGACGCCTGGAAGACGCGGATCGCGAGCGCAAGGAGTTCACCCGGCTCGATCGACTCGCGCGCACCCAGCGCAGCGGGGCCCAGTCGGTCGGCGGACACATCGAGCGGTAGTTTCTTCAGGGCTCATCATGCCAACTCCCAACGCCCAACTCCCAACTCCCAAGGCGCAGTGTTCGAACAAGCGCGGTGAAAGCCGTTGCTCTTCGCTGGTTCCCGCGACTTGCACACCACTCCTTCGATCATCGCGCCTTGGGAGTTGGGAGTTGGAGGTTGGGAGTTATCGTCAATCGTTCACAGCCATCGCAGTGCTCCTCGCGATCGTCACCGTCACTGTCCGCACGCAACAACCTCCTCCTCAACGCGCGCCCGGCACCCTGCGCGAAGGCGTCACCGCCGTGCTCGTCGACGTCGTCGT
Source organism: Vicinamibacterales bacterium (assembly GCA_050744685.1). Taxonomy (GTDB): domain Bacteria; phylum Acidobacteriota; class Vicinamibacteria; order Vicinamibacterales; family 2-12-FULL-66-21; genus JACCXG01. Next base: position 1,497 of record JBOGIX010000722.1, read on the forward strand.
GCGCGACAAGCGCGGGCAGCCGGTGCGCGATCTGACGCAAACGGATTTCCGGATCCTCGAAGACGGCGTGCCGCAGCCCATCGGATCGTTCACGCCTGTGTTCGAAGGCACGAAGCGGCCGGCAGACGCTGAGGCCCCTGCCGCCGCGCCCGGCACTACGCCCGCCGGTGTCGGCCGTGTCGGCGCACCCGGACCGGTCGGTGCAGGACCGGGGATCACGGCGCTCGTGTTCCATTCGCTCAGTCCGGACGGCCGGCGCCGGGCGCTGCAGGCGGCCCGCGCCTACGTCGGCACGCGCGAAGAGACGATGGGAAACTACGTCGGCATCTTCGCCCTCGATCTGTCCCTCGCCCCGGTGGTGCCTTTCACGCGAAACGCGGTCGCGCTGCGGCAGGCGCTCGACGGGATCTCGACCCGCGCATCGGCCAGCTTCAACAACCCGGAGCAGCGGGAGCAGCGGGCGAACGCGGATCGACAGGCGGCCAGCGCGTCTCGAGCCGTGGCCTCCGCGGAGTCTGCCGGTCCCGGCGCCGGGGCGGCGATGGGGGGCTCGCCGGGCGACGCATTGCTGGCGCAGATGACGGCCGGCATGCTCAGGGACTTCGAGGGGATGGAGCAGGATCAGCAGGGCTACGCGGCAACCAACGGGCTGTTCGCGATCGTCCGGACGCTCGGCAGGATCCCCGGCCGCAAGAGCCTCGTGCTCTTCTCCGAGGGCATCTCGATTCCGACGGCGGTCCATCGCCTGTTCCTTGGCGTCATCGATGCCGCGAATCGCGCGAATGTCAGCATCTATACGATTGACGCCGCGGGCCTGCGCACCGAGAGCGGACAAGGCGCCGTGCGCGACATGGTCAATTTCGGCGCGCAGGCGGGGCTCGGCGGGTATTCCGCCGACGGCGCGAGCGAGCCGTACACGCGCAACCTCGAAGCCAACGAGTATTCGCTGCGCGCCGACCCGCAGACCGGCCTGGCGCAGCTCGCACAAGACACGGGTGGCCTGCTCTTCAGGGACACGAACAACCTGACGCCGGCATTCGATCGGATCGAGAGCGACCTGCGCAACTACTATCTGCTCGGCTATACGCCGACCAACGCGCAGTACGACGGACGGTTCCGGACCATCCAGGTGAAGGTGATGCGTCCTGGAGTGACCGTCGCGGCACGCAAAGGGTACTTCGCCGTGCGCGATCCGGGCGGCGCCGTCGTCAACGCGTGGGAAGCGCCCGCGCTCGGCGCGCTCGAGCAGAAACCGGTGCCGAACGCGTTTCCCGTTCGCACGGCAGCCCTTCATTTTCCCGAGCGCGGCCGGCCCGGCCTCGTGCCCGTGGTCGTCGACTTCCGGACCGCGCCGCTCACGTTCAGTCCCGCCGCCGACGGCAAAACGTATTCGTCGGACTTTGCCGTGCTGGTCCGTTTCCTCGACGCGAACAACCAGGTCGTTCGCAAGGTCAGCCAGCACTATGAAGTGAAGGGCCCGATCGCGGAGATCGAACGAGCGAAGCTGGGGGACGTGGTCTTCTATCGCGAGTCGGAGCTTCCGCCAGGCGTCTACTCGATGGAGTCCATCGTCTACGATACGCCGTCGGGAAAGTCGAGCGTGCGCTTCTCGACCGTCGAAGTGCCGAAGCAGGCGGACGGTGCGCTTCGCATGAGCAGCCTCGTGCTGGTGAAACGCGCGGAAAAGGTCGATCAGAAAGAGACACGCTCCGATGGGCCGCTGGTGGTCGGGGACGTCATCCTCAGGCCCAATCTTGGTGAAGCCGTGAGCAAGGCGTCGAAGGAGATCGGCTTCTATTTCGCCGTCTATCCGGCGTCGACCGGGGCGGCGCCCGAGTCGGTGCTGCACCTGCTGCAGAACGACGCCGTGGTCGCGCGGCTGCCAGTTCCAGCGGGCACCACGGATTCAGCAGGGCGCATCCAGCAGGTCGGCCGGCTGCCACTGGATCAGATCCCGCCGGGCACCTACGAGCTCCGCGCGATCGTCAAGCAGGGAAACGAGCAGGTGTTCCGGTCGACGATGGTCAGGATCACGGAGTAGTTCTTAAATGCCAAGAATGCCAAGAATGCCAAGAATGCCAGGAATGCCAAGAATGACGGAATTCCGACCTCGTAGCCGGCCATTCTGAACTTTTGGCAATTTTGGCAATTCAGCAATTTTGGCAATCTCGAAAGGACACCTATGCGTCGGGTCTCCGTGGCGGTGGTGGTCCTCCTTGCCGGGCTCGGGCGCGTCGATCCTGCGGCGCAACAGGAAGCTCCCCCTGCGCGTGCCACGCAGTCGCTGACTTCTTCGGCCACCGCCATCCTCGTGGATGTCGTCGTCCGGGACCGCAGCGGGCGGCTGGTGACCGATCTCTCCGCGGCCGACTTCGAGCTCTTCGAAGACGGCGTGGCGCAGAAAGTCGATTCGTTCACGCGCATCTCGCGGGGCGGCGGGATCGGCGTCGGCATTGCCTGGCGGTCGCCCACCACGTCGATCACCACGGCGCCTTCCGATGCACAGGGCGGTTCGCCGGACGCTGATTCGGCTCGGGAATCCGCGACCACAGCGCTCGTGTTCGATCGCCTGTCGGCCGAGTCGCTCCGCCTCGCGCAGCGCGCGACGCTCGCTTACATCCCGATGAACGGCGATTCCCCCGACCGGATCGCGGTATTCGCAAGCGACCCGAGCGTCAAGGTGCTGCAGCCGTTTACGAC
>JBOGIX010000723.1:0-7137 GCA_050744685.1 Vicinamibacterales bacterium
ATCACGACGCGCGACTATCGGTTCAAGCCGCGCCCGTGGGACAACCCCGATGCGGTCGACACGATCTGCACGCTCTGCGAGAAGGGCTGCAACACGACCGCCTGGCTCAAGGCGAAGCCGGAATGGGCGAAGGGCGCGCAGCTCATTCGCATGACCCCGCGCTTCAACCCCGAGGTCAACAGCTACTGGATGTGCGACATCGGCCGTTTCGACTACCGGTGGATCGAAGGGGACGACCGGTTGCAGAAGCCGCTGCTGCGGGCCGAGTCGGGCACGCTCGAACCCTCCGACTGGCGCAACGCGGTGACCAAGCTCGCCGACCGCGTGACCGCGGCGGGCGGCGCGTCTGCCTTGCGGTTCTTCGTGTCGGCCCATGCATCGCTCGAGGAGCTCGCGGTGATCGGGCGCATCGGCGGAACGCTCGGCGTTGCCGAGGAGGGTGTCGCCGTCAGCTGGCGCCGGCGGGAAAAGCCGCAGCCCCCGGGCGCGAAGTTCACGATTCCGCCGGTCGATGCGCCGAACGTGCTCGGCGCCGTCGATCTCGGGTTCCCGGTCAAGGCTACGGCGACCGGCGACCCGGACATCGCGGGCTTCCGCGCCGACGTGGAACAGGGGCGGGTCAAGGTTCTGTACGTGTTCGACCCCGGACCGGAAGGATCCATCGGCGACGTCTCCTGGATCGTCGACGCGCGCAAGGCCGGCCGCCTGCCGCTGCTCATCGTGCAGGGGGTGCTGATGACCCCGCTCGCGGCCGCGGCCGACATCGTCCTGCCCGGCGCATCCTGGGTCGAGAAAGACGCGTCATATGTGAATCAGCAGGGACGCCTCCAGGGCGCGGCACACGCCATCGCGCCTCCGGGAGAGGCGCAGGAGGATTGGCAGGTCCTCGTCAACGTCGGGCTGGCCCTCGGCGCAACGCTCAGCTACACGTCGAGCCAGGAGATCCGCGCCGAGATCGCCGCGGCCCTGCCGGGCAACGAACGCTACGCGGGCCTCACCGCGATGGCCTTCGCCCGTCCGGTTTCGGCCAGGCACTGGCTGCATGCCTCGAACCCGTCGGAGCGGTGGAAGTGGGATTTCATGTTCCAGGATCTGCCTCCGGTGAAGTTCGCCGGCCGCCCGGCGGCGACGAGCGCGGCGAATCCGATACCGCTCACTGAGATCAAGTAAGCCGCGGCCGAGGCTGCTGCGCCGCACCGCTTGATGAACACGACCATGCGGCGACTCACCCTCATCACGTCTCTTGCCGTCGTGGCGGCGCTCGCCGCACTGGTGTCGGGCGCCATACTTCGTGCGCAGGACGGGCCTCCACCTCCCGCGAGCGTCACACCGCTGCTCGAGCACGAGAGCGCGGCTGCGGGCACGAATGTGCGCGCGGCGCTGCGGGTCATCCTCCCCGAAGGGCTCCACGCCAATTCGAACAAGCCCCGCGACCGCAGCCTGATCCCGCTCGTGCTCACCGTGACCCCTCCCTCGGGCGTGACGGTCGCAGAAATCGTCTACCCGGAATCGACGGACCTGCGCCAGGCAAACGTGCCGGTCCCACTGAGCGTCTACGAGCGCGAGTTCGTCATCGGCGTCGTCCTCGAGATTGGATCCACGGCCAGCGGGGCGCTGGCCATCCCCGCGCGCCTGCGATATCAGGCGTGCGACGACAAGCTGTGCTACCTGCCGGTTGCGGTCACCTCGGCATGGACCCTGCGCATCGCACCGGCTCCGTCGAAGCGTGCGGCACTCCACAAGGCCGTGTTCGACACCATCCCATTCGGCACTGGCGAGCCTCCGCCGGCCGCGCCCGCTCCCACGTCAGCGACCCCGTCTGCAAAGCCCGCCGATCCCGTGGCGCAGATCGATCGGTTCGCGACGCTCGGCACGACGGCCGGCTACGTGAACACGGCGGACTTCCTGCGCTTCATCCACAACGCCGAAACGGGCGTCGTCGAACGCGGTTGGTTCGAAGGCCGCGGCCCGCTCGCCGTCCTCTTCATCGTCCTCATCGGCGGACTGGCGCTGAACCTGACGCCGTGCGTCCTGCCGATGATCCCGATAAATCTGGCGATCATCGGGGCCGGCGCACAGGCGGGATCACGAAGAAGAGGATTCCTGCTTGGCGCAACCTACGGAGCCGCCATGGCGTTCGTGTATGGCGTGCTGGGACTGATCGTGATCCTGACCGCGGGGACGTTCGGCACGATCAACGCCTCGCCGTGGTTCAACCTGGTGATCGCGATCGTGTTCGTCACGCTGGCGCTGGCGATGTTCGACGTCATCCAGATCGACTTCTCCAGGTTCTCGTCGCGCTTCCAGGTCGACAGCGGCAAACGCGGAACGTTCCTGCTCGCATTCACGCTCGGCGGCCTCGCGGCGCTGCTCGCGGGCGCGTGCGTCGCGCCCGTCGTGATTCAGGTGGTGCTCTTCGCGAGCGACCTGTACTCGTCCGGCTCGTCGCTGGCCTTGATCCTTCCGTTCCTGCTCGGCGTCGGCATGGCGCTGCCCTGGCCGGTCGCCGGCGCAGGCATCGCCGCGCTGCCGAAGCCCGGACCGTGGATGGTCCGGGTCAAGCAGGCGTTCGGCGTCTTCATTCTCTTGACGGCCGCGTACTACGGCTATTTGTCCTACGAGTTGTTCTCCAGCCGCTGGGTGGACGCGGCGGAGGTGGAGAGCAGCGTTGCCGCAAAACTGAACGAGGGCTGGTACGCCAGCCTCGAGCAGGGACTGGCGAAGGCCGAAGCCGAACGCAAGCCCGTGCTCATCGACTTCTGGGCGACCTGGTGCAAGAACTGCCTGCTGATGGACAAGACGACGCTGGCGGATCCCGAGGTGGAGGCGGCGCTGTCGAGTTACGTGAAGATCAAGTACCAGGCGGAGAACCCGGACGAGCCGCCCGCCAGCGCCGTGATGCAGAAGTTCGACGCCATCGGCCTTCCCACCTACGTGATCCTGAAACCGAGGGACTGAACCCCTCCCCCGCCGCGCTTACTCGCGCACGTTGATCAGATCGACGACCTCGACGTGATTTCGCGCGGCGGCGCGCGAGAGCGGCGTTTTGTCCTCCGCGTCCACCGCGTGCGGGTCGGCGCCGCGCGCGAGCAGCGCCTGCACGACCGGCACCAGCCCGGATTCGGCGGCGATGTGCAGCGGGGTGTGGCCGCCAGAGTCCTTCGCTCGAACGTCGGCTCCGCGCTGGATCAGCAGCACCGCGAGCGCGGCGTGTCCGCCGGCCGTGGCAGCGTGCAGCGGTGTGTTCGTCAGGCTGTTGTGCGAGACAGCGGTGACCGCCGCGCCGGCATCGAGCAGCCTGAGGGCCGACGCGGTCCGCCCGAAGAACGCTGCGAGGTGCAAAGGCGTCCAGCCGTCGTACGAGTAGCCGTCTGGCGAAACGCCGGAGGAGAGCGCGGCGTCGAGCGCCTCCGTGCGGCCCAGTGCGGCCAGCGCAAAGATGTCCAGCTGCTGGCCCGCCGCCGTCACGGCGTCGGCCAGCTCCGACGCGAGGTCCGCATGCCCGCGATAGAGCGCGGCAATGAGCGGCGTCTCACCCGATGCCGCGCGTGCGCCACCGATCGATGGGTCGCGCGCCAGCATCGAACGTACCTTCGCAGTGTCGCCGGCTTTGGCAGCCTCGATCAACTCGTCAATCGACATGATGTGCCTCGGTTCCCCTGGTTCCCGACGATCAGGAGCGTACCAGCAACGCCCCGGGGTGGACGGCGACGTCCACCGGACCGTCGGCAGCGCCGGGCTCGCCGTCCACGTGATATTCGAGTCGTCCGGCCGCGTGGACCCGGGCGCGCCGAACCTGTTTCGATCGCACGCGCGGCGCACGGTCGGCCGTTCCCCGGACGAGATGCCGCGCATGCCAGAAACGCGCGGCGATCGATCGGTCCTCGATGATCGTCGCATCGAGCAGGCCATCGTCGAGCCGGGCCGCGGTCGCGAGGCGGACGCCGTTGCCGTACTCGCCGCCATTGGCGAAGGCGACGAGGAGCGCGCGCGACGAGAGCCGCTCGTCATCGAGCTCGATCTCGTACTGCTGCGAGGCGTAGCGGCAGCCTTCGCGGACGCCCAGCAGGATGTACGGCCAGCGGCCGCGCGTGCCCTTTGCGCGCATGTTGAACAGCGCCGCGATGCGTGCGTCGACGCCGATGCCGGCGATGTTGAAGAATGGGCGGCCGGCCAGCGTGCCGGCGTCGATCGCGCGGACGGTGCCGTCGAGTGCGCCCGCGAGTGCCGCCTGCGGCTCGAACGGCACGCCGAGCGCAGCGGCAAGACCGTTTCCGGATCCCGCCGGCACCACGCCCAGCGCGCAATTGCTGCCCACCAGCGCCGCGCCCGCCTCGTTGATCGTACCGTCTCCGCCCCAGACGATCACCAGGTCGGCGCCGGCGTCAGCAGCCCCACGCGCAATCGCGTGCGCGTGTCCGGCATGACGGGTGACCTGAATCTCGGCGCAGAGCCCGCGCCGGTCGACCTCGGACGCGAGCAGCGCGACACGCCGTTCCGCGGCGTGCGTGTCCGCGCCGGCGCCGGAAATCGGGTTGATGATGGCAACGACGGTCACAATCAGTCTGCTATAGTAGCTTCCCAACATGGGTCACGGGAGGCCTTCGTGAGGAGCCGCGCCGTTCGACTGACTCTCTTCCTCCTGTTCGTCGCGCTGGTGGCGGGTGCGGCCTACGTGGTGTGGGACGAGGAATCGCAGTGGCGCACCGTGGTGTCGGCGGCTCGCACGTTCGACGAGCGCGTGCGTGGCGTGTCGCACGGGATCCTCGATGTGAAGAGCTCGCAGCCCGGTTACGTCGCCGCCGGCCAGGGAGAGGATTTCTGGGCCTCGCGCGTCGACGCCCTTCTCGGTCCGGTGCGCGACGGCCTCGAGACACTCCGTTCAAGGGCTCGCCTGCCCGAGTCACAGCGCGAGCTCGATACTGCCGCCTCGGCGCTCGACGATTTCGAACAGATGGACCGGCGGGCGCGCGACTACGCGCGCAGCGGCCAGCGGCTGCTGGCATCGGATCTGGTGTTCTCGGATGGCATCGAGAAGGTCGACGCCGCATTGAGCGCGCTCGCGCGCGCGCGCGATCTGGAGCTGGCGGCAGCCGATCGCCAGGGCCGCGATCGCCGCCGCGCTCAGATCGCCGCGGTGCTCGGGGCAGCGCTCCTCGGCCTGATCATCAGTTTCGTGCTGGTGCCGCTTCCGCCGGATACGTCGAATGTGGCGGCTGCCGCCAGGGCGGAAGCGCCAGCGCAGATCACGCCGGCGCGGCGCGGTCCGGCATCCGAATCCGCACCGGCGCTGGAACTCCGGCCCGAGCCGGCTTCCCCGGAGCCGAAGCCGCTTCCCGCAGCACCGCCCCCGGCGCCTGCTCCAACGCCCGTGCCTGGCGTCGACTTGCCGGGAATCGCTGCCCTGTGCACCGAGCTCTCCCGCGTCGTCGACACCCGCGCGCTACCCGCAGCGCTCGAGCGGGCAGCCGCCGTGCTCGACGCCTCCGGCCTGGTGATCTGGATTGCGGATCCGGACGGCCGCGAGCTCGCGCCGATCGTCGCCCACGGCTACCCGGAGCACTTGCTCGTCCGGCTGGGCACCATCGACCGCAACGCCGAGAACGTGACCGCCGCGGCATTCCGCACCGGCCTCGTTCAGACGGTCAAGGCGGACGCGATCTCGCACGGCGCGATCGCCGCGCCGCTTCTTGCCGCATCCGGACCCGTTGGCGTGATCGCCGCGGAACTGCAGCACGACCCCGAGCAGCGCGACCACACGCGTGCCATCGCCGCTATCGTCGCCGCGCAGCTGGCCACGCTCATGGGCCCTCCCTCGCGCAAGGCGGAAGCCGCGCGCGCCTGACGCGCCTCAGAGGATCGTTCGCCCCCGCCGCCGCGGTTCCGGCTGTTCCACCTTCGCCTTGACCGTGATGGCTTTTCGATCGCGAACGACACCAATCGTCAGCTCGTCGCCGGCCTCCGCACCCTGAACGCCCCGGCGCAGATCGGCCGCGTCGTTGACCTCGCTGCCGTTGAGCGAGGTGATCACGTCGCCTGCTTTCAGCCCCGCCTTCGCGGCCGCCGAGCCGTCGGAGACGGAGCTCACCAGCACACCGTCCTTTGCGCCGAAATATTCGGCGAGCTGCGGCGACAGTTCGCTGAGCGTCACGCCCAGGCGGCTGCTGGAGCGGCCAAAGACGTCGCCGAAGCTCCAGACTGACGGCGGCGCCGGCGGGGCGGGCGGTTCGGGCATCGCTGGCGTTGGCATGTCGTAGCTGAAGTCCCGGGCCATATCGCGGAGCTCGTCGAGGCGATGGACGCCGGCGCGATTACCCTCGCCGGGCGTCACGGTCACGGTCGTGCGCTGTCCGTTGCGAACAACGGCGGCCTGCACGTTACGGCCCGACGGCGTTTCCTGCACCAGCCGTGTCAGCTGGCGCGCGCTGCGAACGCGCTCGCCGTCGAACTCCACGATCACGTCTCCCTTTTGAATGCCCGCTTTGGCTGCGGGGCTGTCCTCGGTGACATCTTCCACGACGACGCCGGCCGTGACCCCTTTGGCGCTGTCAGTCCCGGCGCTCTCGATATCCCGGATGGAGATGCCGATGCGGCTGCCCCCGCCGAAAATCTCCACCGCACGCGGGGCACGCTTGATCGTTGTCTGTCCGTGCGCCACAGGCGCCACGGCAGCCCCCGCTGCCGCCGCCGCCACCATTGCCGCCGAAAGAGCGGCGGTTCTCCAACCCTTCATGGATTTCTCTCCTGATCGTTGCCGCATTCACCCTGGAGTGACGTCGCTCTCAGCTGTCAGCGCATGTGAATTCATCGCTCGGACACCTGACAGCTGGTCAGGCGGAAGGTCGTACCCGCGCCGCACACTTCCGGCTGAAGCCGGAAGCCACAGGGAAGCAGCCCCCAAACGTCGCGCCTGGCCGTCACAGGAAAGACGGGCCGTCGCGACAAAAGGTTGTGCCATACGGCCGCACCGGACGGCGAAGGCCGGCTGTCGCCGCAAGATGGTCCCTGGCAGCCACCAGGCCGACTGTCGCCGCAAGATGGCCCCCTGGCAGCAACCAGGTCTGACTGTCTCGCCCTGTCTCGCCGCAAGATGGCCCCCTGGCAACCACCAGGCCGACCGTCGCCGCAAGATGGCCC
>JBOGIX010000724.1:0-3076 GCA_050744685.1 Vicinamibacterales bacterium
GACCACTACGACGGGTACGGCTGGCACACTGCCGCCGGCACGTACAACTTCAACCGCGGGGCGACGGCGAGGTTCCTGCCGAACGGGACGCTCGACACGACCGGCGCGTCGGGCAACGCGTTCGCCAGTTTCCTGCTTGGCGAGGTGCAGTCGTCGGACATCACGACCAACCGCTACGTCTCCGATCGCTGGCGCTACTACTCGGGCTACGCGCAGGACGACTGGCGCGTGAACAACAGGCTCACGCTCAACTACGGGCTGCGCTACGAGTACACGCCGCCAACCTGGGAGGGGCACTATCCCGACGGATACTCGAACTTCAACCCGGACCTGCCGAACCCGGCCGCGGGCGGGCGGCCCGGCGCGTCTGAATTCGCCGGCGACGGACCCGGGCGCACGGGACGCAAGACGATGTATGACGCGTGGCCGTGGGGATTGAGCCCGCGGGTGGGCATCGTGTACACAGCGGACGAGAACACCGTGGCGCGGCTGAGCGGCGCGCGAACGTTCGGCTCGGTGAAGAACACCGGCGGCAGTTCCCACTGGCACGGCTTCATCGGCGGCTACAACGTGACCGCACCCGCCTTCCCCGCGAGCTCCGCGTTCAACTGGGACGCCGGGTGGCCCGCGTGGCCGGAGCCCCCGTTCCTCGTCCCGGAGACACTGAACGGCAGCTCGATTCCCTACTGGCAGCCGGACGACGCCGGCCGCATGCCCGAGTACTACTCCTGGACGCTGAACCTGCAGCGGCAACTGCCCGGCCGGTTCGCCGTCGAAGCGGGCTACAACGCGCAGCTCGGACGGCACCTGACGGCGAACCTGCTCAGCCTGAACCAGATCGATCCCGAAATCTTCTACGGGTTCGTAGAGCAGTACGGGCCGGCGGGCGCCATCAACCTGATGAACTCGCGCATGGATTCGCCGCTCGCGCGCCAGGCCGGGATTCCCTATCCCTACTCTGGCTTCCCCGGCTCGCAATCGGTGCGGCAGGCGCTGCGGCCGTACCCGCAGTATCTCGACATCAACACCGGAGCGGACGGCGGCGACCGCAGCGGGCGATCGAGCTATCACGCGTTCGTGCTGCGTGGAGAGAAACGCTACGAAGCGGGGCTCACCTTCCTGGCCTCGTACGTCTTCTCGAAGGCGTTCACGTATCGATCGGATCGCGCCAACGCCGGCGACGGCCGGGCGATGAACCACTTCAATCGGGATGCGGAGAAGGGGCTGTCGGCATTCGATCAGACCCACACGATCAAGTTCAACTACAGCTACGAGCTGCCGTTCGGCCCGGGCAAGCCGTTCCTGAAGCAGGGCATCCTGTCGAAGGTCGTGGGAGGCTGGCGAATCGCGGGCGTGCACTCGTACGCGTCCGGCTATCCGCTGTCGGTGGGCCCGGGATACGGACTGCCGCTCTTCGGCGGCGACAACCGGCTGACCGTGCTCGATTACACCGGCTGGCGCGCGCCAACGCAAGGCGACGACTTCGACCCGCTCGTGGATCGCTGGTGGGATCCGGCGAAATTCAACCCCAGGCCGGTGGACACGATCGAGGAGCTGCAGGGCTACAAGGGAGGCGCGCTGACCGCGGAATTCGGCAACGCCACCGTGCGGAACCCGCACGAGCGCGGCCCGTGGCAGCTCACCGAGAACATCTCGATCGCGCGCACGTTCGACATCCAGCGGACGCGCCTCGAGTTCCGGTTCGAGGCCTTCAACCTGCTGAACCGCACGATCTGGGGCAACCCGGATTCGACGATCACCAGCGCGAACTTCGGACGGATCACCTCGCAGGCGAACGCGCCGCGTCAGATGCAGCTCGGCCTGCGCCTCGAGTTCTGATTCTGTTTGTGACCCTGGGCGAGACAGCATCTGCTCCCGCCAGGATGGTCTGCGCGGGAGCCCTCAGGGGTCAGCTTTCAGCTCCAGAGCGTGTGAATAAATCGTCCTCTGAGCGGGTGGCTTCCGCCTTGGGCCTTCGCGCGAAGCGCTTCGGCGGACCGCCGTAGCCTTGGCGAAGGCTGGTCAGGCGGAAGAGTCGCGGGGAATTCTTCCGGCTAACCCGGAAGCCACATTCGTTCACAAGCTCTCAGCTGTTAGTCTGCTCCCGCTGATGGCGGATCGCTGAAAGCCGCACACGTCCGCCGCACGACTCAGGTGGTCCAGTTGCGCCGGCCGACCTCGTCGATGGGAACGCAGGCGTCGTAGCGCCCGGGAACCGGATCGTAGTGCAGCACGTTGCGGCCGACCTGCTCGGAGGTGAAGTACCCCAGCACGGTCACCGAGCGGATCAGGGCAAAAGCGCCCTGTTCCCGATCTTGTTCGGCCTTGGCTATCCCCTGCAGCACCTCGTCCTGGCGACTGGCGGGCAGCGATGAAAACGACGTGCCATGCGCAGACTTTGCCGCCGCTTCCACGTCGGTCAGCCCCTTGACCAGCAGTTGCCGTTCCGTGTCGCTCATGAACTCGCCATACAGGCGGTCGATGAACGCCGGGACGCCGACGTCGGCAGCCCCGGGCGTGTCCGTACGCGGAATGATGCGATCGACGATTGCGGCGGCGATCGTCGCCTGGGCGGGCGCGAGGTACGCCTGCTGCGCGGGAAGAGCCGCGCTCTCCGCGAGCGTCAGCCAGCGCGGCGACAGCGTCACGCCGGCGAGCAGCGCCGCCCGGCGGATGGCTTCGCGGCGATCGATGGCGTGGGCAGCCTTGGTTTCGGATGGTGCATCCATGAACAGGCTCACAGGTTTCGCTTGTTGATCTCGCTGACGGCACGATCGCAGGCGCGCGCCGTCAGGGCCATGTAGGTGAGCGACGGGTTCACGCACGATGCGGACGTCATGGACGCGCCGTCGGTGACGAACACGTTGGGCGTCGTGTGCACCTGGTTCCAGGCGTTGAGCACCGACGTCTTCGGATCGCGCCCCATCCGGGCGGTCCCCATCTCGTGAATGCACAATCCCGGCGCGCTCCCGTCGTCGAACGGCGTGATGTCCTTCAGCCCGGCGGCGTCGAGCATTTCGGCAGCCGAGCTCATCATGTCCTTGCGCATGTTGAGCTCGTTGGTCTTCCAGCCGCA
>JBOGIX010000725.1:0-4419 GCA_050744685.1 Vicinamibacterales bacterium
CTTCCTCTATCTTGCGACTCGTATTCGCGCGCGTCGGCTTGTTGATCGGGGCCGGCCTGGCCTTGGGCCTGGCCGGAAGCCTCTGGGCGGCGCGTCTCGTGGAGGCGCTGCTGTTTCGCCTGGAACCGCGCGACCCGCTGACGTTCGGCGGCGCGGCTGCCGTGCTCGTCGCGACAAGCCTCCTGGCCGCATGGGTTCCGGCCCTTCGTGCTGCCCGGCTCGATCCTGTGACGGTGTTGCGCGAAACGTAGAGCCAGCGGTCTTCGGTCTCCCACTCCTGATTGGAAACCCGCCAGCGAACATAGCTCGATGCGCTTGCGCCGACTACATCGAATGTCATCGCCCCAACCCGGTGGTCGGTTGCCGGGATCCTTTGCGACACCCGGAGGCCGAAAGGGCTCCGGCCATCTGCGCGTTGAACTCCTTCGCGGCTTTATGGAACTGCTCGGCCCGCACCACGATCCATGACAATGACGCGCTTGGCATGATCAACCGCCGGGCTCTCGCGGCCGTGGACGAGGTGCAAGCCCGTAAGATGGTCAGCAAGGCAATCAGCGGGGCGCTAATGAACGTGGGGAGATCGACCGCGCGTGTGGGAGAGGACTGGTGGTCTGTACGCACCTCCTCAATTACAATGGCGCTCGCCCCTGATGCCCACGCTCTCCGACCGTATGCTCCTCGGTCCCTACACCATCGTCGCGCCACTCGGTGCCGGCGGTATGGGCGAGGTGTACCGCGCGATGGACACCCGGCTGAAGCGGCAGGTCGCGATCAAGGTGCTGCCGTCGATGCTCGCGGCGGATCCTGAGCGGCTCGGGCGATTTCAGCGTGAGGCCGAAGTGCTCGCCTCCGTCAATCATCCGCACATCGCGGCGATTTACGGACTCGAGGAAGCCAACGGCGTGAAGGCGCTGGTGATGGAGCTTGTCGAGGGCGCTACCGTCGCGGATCGCATCGGACAGGGCCCCATGCCCATCGATGAAGCCCTGCCGATCGCGCGGCAGATCGCCGAGGCCCTCGAAGCCGCGCACGAACGCGGCATCATCCACCGCGATCTCAAGCCGGCCAACATCAAGGTACGCGACGACGGCAAGGTGAAGGTGCTGGACTTCGGCCTGGCCAAGCTCACCGACGCGTCGGGCGCAAGCGTCGCCGGCGGCGACAGCGCATCGCAGGCCGCGACCGTGATGAGCCCAGCCACGATGACCGGCATGGGCATGATCCTCGGCACGGCGGCCTACATGTCGCCGGAGCAGGCCAGGGGCAAGACCGTCGACAAGCGCTCCGACGTGTGGGCCTTCGGCGCCGTCCTCTACGAGATGCTCACGGCGAAGCGCGCGTTCGCCGGCGACGACATCGCCGAAACGATCGCCTCGGTGATGAAGACGACGCCGGACTGGACCGCGCTGCCCACGGATGTCCCGCCGCACGTGGTCACGCTGATCCAGCGCTGCCTCGACAAGGATCGGACCGCGCGCATCAGCGACATCGCCGTCGCCCGATTCCTGCTGTCGGAGGACGCGTCATTCAGCGGCATCTCCGGTGTCACCAGCGTCCCGGCGAGGACAATCGCGCGGTCGAGTACCGCCACACCGGCGTTGACGTCCGGCGCGCTCCCGGCCGGCGCGACCGGGCGACCGTGGGGTCTGCTCCTGCCGGTGCTGATCGCCGCCGTCGTCTCCGGCGGCGCGATCGGATGGCTGTTGCCGCGACGATCGACCGTCGCGGCGCCGGTCACGTATCTGCAGATGAACCTGCGGCCGGTGGATCAGCTTGTCGAATCACAGGGGGCACGGCGACCTGCCCGCACCGCGATGGCGCTGTCCCCCGACGGCCGGCTGGCCGTCTTCGCCGCGCTGAAGGGCGAGACCACGCAACTCTACGCCCGGGCCTTGAATCGCGCCGAGGCTACCGCGATCGCGGGCACGGAAGGCGGCGAGGAGCCATTCTTCTCGCCCGACGGCGCGTGGATCGGCTTTCGCTCGGCCAACAAGATCAAGAAAGTGCCGGCAGCCGGCGGCGCGTCTGCCGTGGTCTGCGACTTGTCACCTGGCATGCGCGGTCCGGGCGGGAGCTGGGCCGAGGATGACGCGATCTACTTCTCGGGCAACGAGGGCATCTTCAAAGTGTCCGCGGCCGGTGGGACTCCGGTTCGCGTCGCCGAGCCGGTGAGATCGAAAGGTGAGCGGCTGCTGCTGCCGCACGTCCTGCCTGGTGCGAACGCGATCCTGTTCACGACGGTGATCGGCGATCTCTGGGACGCGGCGAGGATCGTGGTGCAGCCGCTTGGCGTCGGCACGTTGGCGGACGAGCCGCGGCGCGATCTGATCACGGGAGGCGCCGACGCGCGCTACGTCGACTCCGGGCATCTGGTCTACATGAAGAGCGGTACGCTGATGGCCGTGCCGTTCGACGTCGCCTCACAGCAGGTGATCGGCGCGCCCGTGGCCCAGATCGAGAACGTGATGCAGGCCGTGAACGCGCCGAACTTCGACGACGAGACCGGCGCGGGACAGTTCGCGGTGTCGAAGTCAGGGACGCTGCTCTACGCGCTCGGCGGCATCGGCCCGATTCGCCAGTCGTCGCTTGTGTGGGTCGATCGCACCGGGGCGGTGACACCGCTGGAAGCTGTGGCGCCCGCTCCGCAATTGCAGCCGCGTCTCTCTCCCGATGGACAGAAGCTCGCAGTCAACGTCAGACGAGGTGCGTCGCGCGTCACCGACGTCTGGGTGTTCGACGTGACCCGCGGCGCGCCCACGCGCCTGACGCTCGCCATGGACAGTTCCGGTGCCGTCTGGTCGCCGGACAGCAAACGCGTGGCCTTCGCTTCGAGTGGCGGCGGGGTCGGCAACAAGGTGTTCGTGGCCAATGCGGACGGCAGCGGGCAACCCGAGCGCCTGACCGACATCCAGGGCAGCCAGACGGCGTCGACGTGGGCGGCGAGCGGCAACGCCATCGCCTTCCTGAATCGGGCGCCCGGCAGTCCGTTGAGCATCTGGGTTTTGCCGATGAACGGGATGCCGCGCACGCCGAGGAAGTTCCTCGAACCTGGGGTGTATCTCTCTGATCCAGAGCTCTCGCCCGACGGCAAATGGATGGCGTACGTGTCCAACGAATCGGGACAGCCCGAAGTGTACGTGCAGCCGTACGCCGGTCCCGGCGAGAAAATCAGGATCTCGACGAACGTCGGCTACGAACCGATCTGGATCAGGAGTGGCCGCGAGATCTTGTATCGCTCCAGTACGCGCGAAGGCGAGCGCCATTTCTACTCGGTCGCGATCCACTCGTTGTCGCCGTTCCGATTCGACCCGCCTCGCCTGGTGTTCAAGGCGAAGGCCGGCGAGTTCGACAGCACGACCCCCATTCGCGGCTGGGATGCGACTGCCGATGGCCAGCGGTTCCTGATGAACAAGCCCATCCCCTCGACCGACAAGCCGGCGATGGAGATGCATGTCGTGCTCAACTGGACCGACGAGTTGAGGCGACGCGTACCGACGAAGTAGTCCCCGTTCAGCGCTCTCTCGACGCGCCGCGCGCTCGCCGTTCACGCAACGCGCACGAGCCAGTGTCGAAAGGCCTCCCGACATGCCTAGGATGTTTCGCCGCAGCCCGAAGGGCCCGAGGCGGACCACCCCAGTCAAATCCGCCTCACACTCTCCACGGGCAATCTGGTCGCGGCACTACGCGCGAACGGCGAACGTTGTGCAGACTCCGAAATCCTCAGGCAGGTGATCAGCATCGTCGGGACCGCTGTCACGCTCTTCCTCGATTTCGCCTCAGGTCGCCGCCGTCGCCGCGACCGCAATCGCCTTCCCCACCATCACCGCCTGTGACGACCGCACCTCCGCCTTCACCTCCTGCACTGCCGGCTGCCCGCCAGTCCCCTGCGCCGCATATCCGATGCAATCGAATGTCAGGTGCATCGTGCTCAATTGCGACAGGTCCATCACCGTCGGCTGCGCCACTTCCAGACGGAACGTCGTCACCACACCACGCCCCCAGAAGGCAAACGGCGGTCCCGGCTCCGTGGACGACGGATTCGCGGGAATCTTCGCCTCGAGCGTACCCACTCCCGAGCTGAACGCGAACAACTCCGAACGCGGCAACAACAACAGATCCGTCACCCCATCGTTCGTCCTGCGATTCATGCTCCACTTGCCCGAGTGCGTCACCCACACGTTCGCGCTCTGCGCCGTGGTCGCTCCCGTCAGCTCCAGGGTCATCGCATTCACCTTCAGCTCGAACATCTTCTGGGGTACCGCCTCCAGCCCGATGCTGAAGTCAAGCGTGCGCCCTTCGGCAAATTCCTGCAGCCTGGCCGCGTCCGAGATCGTGACGCTCAATTGCGGGTGAATGACGTCGAACCCACTCTGCGCGGTGTTCAGCTGATCGAAGATCTGATCCCAGGCGAGCACATGA
>JBOGIX010000726.1:0-5860 GCA_050744685.1 Vicinamibacterales bacterium
CGGTGACACCCTGGCCGAGGCCGTGCACGCCGCGCGGCTGGTTATCGAGCTTCGTCTTCCACTGCAGCTCGAAGCCGGGCTTCGACATCGCCGCCACGGAGATCTTGTCGTCGGAGCGCACCCACGACGTACGTTGCGCGTCGCCGAGCGCCGTCAGCCACTGCGAGCCGCCGCGGCCGACCTGTGCAAACCCGAAGCTTCCCGCCAGCACGGAAGCCACGCCGACGATCACCAAACGCTGCGCGCGCATTACGTTCCTCCGCCTATCGTGCAATGCCGAAGCAATAGAGGACGCCGTCGAACGTCGCGATGTACGCGCGGCCGCTCGCAACGGTCAGCCCGCTGAAGTGGTTCCACGACTCGATGACGTTGCCGCTCGACCACAGTTCCTTGCCCGTCTGCGCGTCGAGGGCATACAGCGCCGCGCGGCGAGACGTCGGGATGCGTCGCGCCGGCCCCGAGCTCAGGCCACCGCCGTAAACCGGTCCACCCGGTTCATCCCACGCCCTGTCGGGCACCGTCTGCGACGCATCCTCGCCTCCGGCATACGCGAAGACGATGCCGTTGGCGATCACCGCTTCCTCCGCGAGATCCATGTCCCGCGACAGCCACGCCGGCGTCAACTGCCAGCCCCCCGCGCGCTGCTGGAGCTTGAACGCGGCAACACCTCCGCCTGTCGGCCGCGAATGTTCAATCGGTGCCTTGAACTCCTTGCTCACCGGACCCCAGAACGGCGCGATGACCCACTGCGTTCCCTTTTGGTCCTGCCATGCGCCGAGCGCGCCCCAGATGCCCTTGGCGTCGAATGCCTGCTCGTCGTTGCAGAGGAGCGGCGTCGTGTGCAGCGTGGTGCGGTGATCCTCTCCGCCGAGCGCGTCGCGATCGAGCAGCCACAGCCGGCATTCCTTGCTCGTGCCGACCAGGAACCTGTGCCCTTGCGCGTCGAAGGCGACCGGCGTCGTGTTCACGTCGAGATCGCGGCGCCAGAGCCAGTTCGCGTTCGGCGCGCCGAAGAAATCGACGAGCTGCAGCTGCTTGTTGGCATCGAGCTTCACCGCCACGATGCCGTTGCCGAGCCGCCGGGTCAGCGGATCGAACTGCGCGTCGCCGGTGCCGAGGAATACCCGGCCCTGCGGATCGATGGCCGCGCCGCGCCGGCCCCAGAGTCCGCCGCCTGCGGGGATGAACGCGCTCGCGCGCCGGCTGGCCAGGTCGAACGAATAGAACGCGTTCGTCAGGCCGCCGCAGCCCTGCGCGGTCGCGGTGTAGATGACGCCGTCGTGCAGGTTCAACGCATACGGCTTGCCGCCGCCTGGAATGAACGTCTCCGGTTCAGCGACATCCTGCCCGTCCGCGAGGTTCACCTGCCGCAGTCGTCCGTCCCACGACACCGCGTACACCGTGTACTTGCCGGGCGATGCCTGCGCCATCGTCGGCACCGCGGTCTGGCCGCCGGGGCACAGCGTGTCGTTCGTGCCCCCGGGCTTGGCCAGCGTGCTGTCGAACTTCCGGTGCCAGACCTGCTTTCCTGTCGTCACATCGATGCCGAACAGATCGTCCGAGACGCCCGCGACGACGGCGAGCTCGCGCGGGCCCTGGGCCGTCGTCACGCGCCCGGCGACGAGCGGTGCGAACAGGTTGTGCATCGCACGTGGTGTGCTCTCGAGCTTCAGCTTCCACAGCAGCTTCGTCTGCGCGACGTTCGCCGGCGTGAAGATCTTCTCGTCGCGGACCCATCCCGTTCTCGCGCTGTCCACGCCCTCGGTGAGAAAGTCGGATGCGATCGCGGTGGCGCCCGCCGCCAGCGAGAGCAACGCGACGCCCGCAAGACCCCAGCCCCACAGCTGCTTCGTGTGCATCACGATACGGATCTTAGGCAGCGAACTGAACAATGGACAAGGGGGACGCGTGGACATGGAGGCGTCTCGTCATGCGAACTGCGCCGCGGCACGGTCGCGCCCGCAATTTCCGCGGAGGAAACGGGTTCTGCCGCATCAAGCACGCGGAGCGCCGCGCGTCCTCGAACCGGTCGCATTTCGCCGTGAAAAACAAGTGGGCGACGGACCTGGGGACGCCCGTATGATCGGGAGCGCCGGGTCTGGTCGATTGAACCGGGAGGAGGATTCCGTCGATGCGCTCGTCCACGTTACGGATGTCTGCCGCGCTGGGCTTGATCCTGGCGGCAGCTGTCGCGCTCGCTGGGCAGGAGGGTCAGGTGCTCGTCCCGTCCGGAGAAGGGCTGCCGGAGGGGCCGGGCAAGGACGTCACGGTACGAGCGTGCGGTCCGTGCCATGAGGCGCGGCGCGCGGCCTCGGTCCGCCTCACCCGCGAAGGCTGGGCTGCCGTGATCGAAGGCATGCAGAAGCGCGGGGCCAAAGTATCGGAGCAGGAGTTCCCCGTCATCCTCGATTATCTCTCCACACACTTCCTCGGTGAAGCGCTGCAGCCGCTCAACCTGAACACGGCGACGCAAATCGATCTCGAGGCGGCCGGCGGGCTGCTGCGCCGCGAAGCGGCTGCCCTGATCCGCTACCGCGAGCAGCACGGCCGGTTCAAGACGGTGGACGATCTGAAGAAAGTGCCGGGGCTCGATTTCAAGAAGATCGAGAACCGGCGTGACGCGGTCGTGGTGATGTAACGGCCCGGCTCGCCGGGATCCGGCTTTCAGTTCCCGTCATTCGGCTCGCAGCGCGTTTGCCGGATCGACGTGCGCCGCACGGCGCGCCGGCAGGAGTCCTGCGACGATCACCACGCACGACAGCGCAACGATGCTCAGCGATACCGCAACCGGATCGCTCGGTCCGACCTGATAGAGCAGGTTCGACAGCAGCCGGCTGGCGGCCAACGCAGCAGGGATGCCAATCGCCGCGCCAAGTGCGGCCAGCCTGACCGTGTCGCGCAGCACGAGCCGGCGCACGTCTCGGCGCTCGGCGCCGAGTGCCATCCGAAGGCCGATTTCCCCCGTGCGCTGGATGGTCATGTAGGCAACAAGGCCGTACAATCCGATACCCGCGAGCGCCAGGGCGAGCAGGCCGAAAGCGGCCGAGAGCTTCGCAATCATGGTTTCTGCCATCATCGATGCCGCGACGCGGTCGCGTGCCTGCACCACGCCGACAATCGCCACCCTGCGATCGACGGCCGCAAGCTCCCGATAGATCGTCGCGGCTGCCGCCGAGGGATCGCCAGCCGTGCGCACCTGGATCTCGCGCAGGTTCTGGCCCGTCTGCGTGAAGGGCACGTAGAGCATCGGCCGCTGCTCTTCACGCAGATCGGTGTACTTGGAGTCTTCGGTGACGCCCACGATTTCCATCAGCCCGCCAGCGGGCGCGCCGCACGGATCGCTCGAACACAGGCCGACCCGCCTGCCAACCGGATCCGCTTCGCCAAAGAACCGACGGGCGAACGCCTGACTCACTACCGCCACCCGCGGCGTTTCCTCGTGATCGTCGTTCGTGAATCCGCGGCCGCGCAGCACGGCAATCTGCATGACGTCGAAGTACGCCGGCGTCACCGCGTTCGCGAACGTTCGCGGCGTGACGCCATCGCGCGGGACGAATCCTTCGACGGTGATGGCATTTCCCCACGTCTCGGCAGACAGGAGCCCCGCAGACGAGGCGCTGACCGCGTCCACACCCGGGACACTCGCGGCGCGCTCGAGCAGCTGGCGGAACAAGCTTCGCCGCAGTCCAATCGCAACCGGTGGTTGCGCGACGGTCGGGGTCATCCGGAAGGTCACTACGCGCTCCGGATCAAACCCCGGATCGATCTCCCTGAGCTCGAAGAGACTGCGAACGAACAATCCTGCGGCGACCAGCAGGACGATCGATACGGCGATCTGCGTGACAACGAGAGTTCGCCCCAGGGGGATCCGTGAGACACCGCGCCCCGCGCGGTCGCTGCCTCTGAGCGTTCCCAGCGGATCGAGACGGGTTGCCCGGAGCGCCGGCAGGAAGCCGAACACCAGGGCGGTTGCGCAGGATGTCAGCGCCGCGAACGCCAGCACGCGTGCATCGGGACTCAGGTCGAGGGACACGGGTAGTGCGCCGGAGAACAGCGCGGCGAGGACTGACGTGCCCCACGCGGCCAGCAACATGCCTCCGAGGCCTCCCACGGCCGCGAGCACGAGCGCCTCGGCCATTCGCTGCCACACGAGGCGCGATCGTCCGGCGCCGATGGCCAGGCACACGGCGGTTTCACGGCGTCTGGTGATCGCGCGCGCCAGCATCAGGCTGGCGATGTTCGCGCACGCCACGATGAGGACGAGGCCGACGATTGCCATCAGCGCCATCAGGGGCGCCGACAAGTTGTCGCGCACTCTCGAGGACCCGCGACTTGCCTCCGCCACCGCGAGACGGCTCTCCAGCACGCTGCGCCGAAACTCCGGACTCTCAGTACCACCCGCCACATCGTCCCTGATCCGTTCGTACACAGGCTCGAGCCCTGCACGCGCCTGCGCGAGGCCGATCCCCGGCCGGCGACGGGCGAGAATACGCAGCCACGTCGTGCTGTGCCCGCTCCAGAGCCACGCGGGGGCGCCAGGCTGTGCCGAGAGGGGCATCCAGAGATCCACTGACTCGCCGGCGCTCTCACCAAGAAACCCGCGCGGCGCTATTCCGACGATGGTGAAGGGGGTGGCGCGGAAGCGGAAGCTGCGTCCGATGACCGCGGGGTCGCGGCCGAACCGGCGTGTCCAGTAGGCGTCGCCGATCACGGCGACCGGCTCTCCAGGCGGGGGCGGATCGTCGGAGGGCAGCAGCGTCCGTCCGATGGCCGCAGGCACACCAAGCGTGGAGAAGTAGTTCCCGGACACCCATTTGAGGTCGACGGGCTCCGGCGGACCGCCAAACGTGATGGCGTCCCGGCGGATGGTCGATGCGGCCGTGGCGTCGACCAGGTGTGCCGCCTCGGCCACCACAGCGCGGTACGCCGCGTAGGAGAAGACGGGATCCGCCCCGCTCGGATAAATCGCGGCGAGCGAGATCAATTCCTCGGGGCGCTCGACCGGCAGGCGGCGCAGCATGATCGCGTTGACCGCGCTGAAGATCGCGGTGTTGGCGCCGATACCGAGCGCCAGCGTCGCGACGGCGACGATGGTGAACGCGGGGGACCTGCGAAGGGCTCGCGCCGCATACCGCACGTCCCGCCAGGCGTTCTCGAGACCGGTCTCCCAGCCGGCATCGCGCGTGTACTCCTTCGCGGCTTCGATGCTGCCAGTCTCGATACGCGCGGCGCGGACGGCCGCGTCCCTGGACATCCCGGCGCGAACTTTCTCCTCGATCGCCGCCTCGAGATATCCGCGCAGCTCCTCGTCGAGATCGTGCTCGAAACGCCCTCTCCGTAACAACGCGTTCAGCCCGCCGGCAATACGCCGCAGTCGCCGCATCACCGCTCTCCGAGCGAGGCCTCGAGAATCCGGGCGATGGCGGCTGTCTGCGCTTCCCAGTCGCGCGTCTCACGCTTGAGTTGCGCCCGCCCCGGCGAGGTGAGGATGTAGTACCTGGCGCGCCGGTTGTTCTCGGTCACCCGCCACTCTGCCTTGATCAGTCCGTCGCGTTCGAGCCGCCGCAGCGCCGGAAAGAGCGATCCCGCCTTGACACGAAAGGCGCCTCGGCTGATCTGCTCGAGGCGAACGCCGATGCCGTAGCCGTGCAGCGGTTCGAGCGCCAGCGTCTTCAGGATCAGCATGTGCAGCGTGCCCTGCACGAGTCCACTCGGCTTGATGTCTTCCGCCACTCGCACCTCGCACCTCTAGACAAACTAGATGTTGACGCCACCGAAGGATACCGTGCTTGGCTGGGTTGTCAAGAGGAATGGGGGTGCGGGGCCCGGGCGTGCGTGGGGGTCGGGGCGCGCCGGGCGT
>JBOGIX010000727.1:0-3065 GCA_050744685.1 Vicinamibacterales bacterium
CCCCAGCACCGCCCTCGCCTGCCGCACCCGCGCCGCAACCCCGGCGTGTCCCCTGGCGCGAGAATGACGGATCAGACAGCGGCTCCGCGACGAGCGCGCACGCCCGGAACTTTCTCGACTGCATCAAGTCCCGGCAGAAACCGGTCAGCGACCTGGAGATCGGGTTCTATGCGTCGTTGCCCACGCTGCTTGCGGTCCAGGCCGTCAGGGAGGGCCGCTCGTTCAGGTGGGACGATGCTTCGAAGAAAGCCGTGGCGGTGTAGGCACGAGTCCGTTGAAAGGATCACCGCCGATCGGCGGCGGCCGCCAACCCACGGCTGCTGACGAATTGCTGTTTCGCCGCGTTCAGCCGGACGTGCCGCGAATCTTCAGCACGCGTCGATGAGCGGGCGGTATCGCAGGTACGTTCCGCTCTCACTCGAGCGGCGAGGTCCTTTCCGTTTCTTCCACTAATCGAGTCCAGGTCTCGAAGCCGTGCGCCCGGGCCACGAGCAGGCGCGCATCGGCCGCCGCGGGCACCTCGCGTTCGGATTCGGGCCCGGCCTGTCTCCCCAGTTGCTCGACGACAAAGCGCCGCAGTTTCGCCATGCGCTGGTGCGGCGTGCGCTGGGCCCAGTTGAACGACCCGCGCGCGATTCGAAAGACGGACGCCAGCCTCCCCATCGCGCCCTCCTCGCCTGACTCGCAGGCGTGCAAGAGGTCGCGGACGAGCCCTTCGTAGTACGCCAGGTCATGCCGAGGCAGCGAGCCGGAGCGCTCGTACGCCGTCAGCAGCTCCACTACCTGCGTATGGCCTCCATGAGCAGCCAGCGCCAGTGGCGTGGCCCACGGCGCGTCGTCGGGCAGGCGGGTCCGGGCGCCGCGTCGCAGAAGATACTCGACCATCCGAGCGTGGCCGGAATCCGCCGCCCGCCCGAGCGGCGTGGCGCAGCGTTCCTCGTCGCGTGCATCGACGTCGGCGCCGTGATTGATGAAGAGTGCGGCGCTCTCGACATCGCCCGTCTCGGCAAAGTAGTGAAGCGGTGTGATGCGCAGCCAGTTCGGACGGTTCGGGTTCATGCCGTGCGCGAAGAGCAGCGTCGCCATCTCGCGAGGCCTGGACACGGTCACGCGCGATGCGAGATCGGGCTGATAGCGGAGGAGCAACTGCACGAACTCTTTTCTCCCTCCACTGGCCGCGGTCTTCAGCGCCTCCTCGTCGTCGGCCAGCGCAGGGTTGTCGGCCAGCAGCGCGGCGGCGGTTTCGAGGTCGCCGTAATGGGCGAGGATCGCCATCGAGCGACGTAGCCCGGCGGCAACGATGTCGCCGTAGGTCAGCCCATCCCCGGGATGCATGTGAATCTCCCAGGTTGCGCCGTGCGACGCGAGCAGCTCGATCATCCGCGTGTCGCCCCTTGCGATGGCGATGCCTACGGCGTCGGCTGAGCTTTCAACGGGCGGGTTGGGATACGCACCGTGCTCGAGCAAGAGCTTCGCGATGTCGTAGTGGCCGTTGTAAACCGCTGCGTAGAGCCCGTGACCGTGCGGCGCGATGCCCTCCTCGGGCAGATTCGGATCGGCGCCACGCTCGAGAAGCAGCTCGACGATCTCGAGATGGCCCGCGGCTGCCGCATTCCGCATCGGTGTGCCGGAGCAGGGATAGTAGGTCACGTATTCCGATGGCCGATTCGCCAGCGACGCGTCCTCCGCGAGCAGCTCGCGCACGCGAGCGACATCGCCGATGTAGCACGCCGTGCAGATATCACAGTACGCGCCGCGCGCGCGGAGGTGATCGAGCACCTGGCGCGGCGTGGTCGCAACGTCGCGGGCATGCACCCAACCACGGTAACCATAGTCTCCGTTCGTGAGCTGAATGGGCCTCGCACCATCGCCGCGTCGCGCGTTGATGTCGGCGCCATGGGCCAGCAGTTCGTCGATGACATCGAGCTGCCGCGTCATCACGGCCCAGTGGATGGGCCGATTCGATCCCG
Organism: Vicinamibacterales bacterium; assembly: GCA_050744685.1. Classification (GTDB taxonomy): domain Bacteria; phylum Acidobacteriota; class Vicinamibacteria; order Vicinamibacterales; family 2-12-FULL-66-21; genus JACCXG01. Next base: position 1,971 of record JBOGIX010000727.1, read on the forward strand.
AGTCACCGGCGTTGACGAGCTCGGGACTTTCGTCCAGCATCAGCCGCACCTTCGCGAGGTCACGCGAGCGAATTGCCTCGGCGATCGCGTCGCCCTTCGGCGAGGCCTGGTGCAGGCTGGCGTACTTCGTCTCGAGCAGCTGCGCCATCTCGGTATAGCCGCGCTGCCGCGCGATCCCGATCAGGTCGCCGCTCGTTGCAAAGAGATCCGCGCCGTGATCGAGCAGGTACGCAGCGACCTCCAGCTGGTTTTCCCGCACGGCAAACGCAATCGGCGTCCGGTATTCGTAGTACGCGCGGGCGAGCGACGGATCCTTGTCGAGCAGCCGCTTCACCGTGGAGATGTCGCCGGTGATGCACGCACAGAACATCTCCCAGAGATCCGAGCCGATGCCCGACGTCCAGAAGAGCTTCCTGTTTCCAGTCAGCTCCCGGGGGCGGATCAGGCGCTTCACCTTCTCGACGAACCGCGAGTCCCGCGATGGCCGTGCGTCACCCAGATTCTTCTCGATGTCAGCCATGTAGACCCTCAGTCTCTGCCGGGCGGAATAGAGCCGCGTCTTGACCGTATTGGTCGAGACGTCCAGGAACTCCGCAATCGCGGCCTGCGACTGGCCGCTCATGTAATAGAGCAGCACCACCCGCTGTTCGGCGTCGGAGAGCGTCGCGATCGCTTCCCGCAGGGCCCCCCGCGCCTCCGCCAGCTGTAGCACCTCGTACGGCGACGGCTGGGGCGATGCGATTGCCAACGCGGCATCCAGTCCCATTGCGGGCGGACGCTTGCGGCGCATCACGCGATCGCAGTGCTTGAACACGATCCGGCGGAACCACGCGGAAAATGCCGCCGGCTCGCGCAGCGCCGTCAACGCGCGATAGGCCTCGACGAACGATTCCTGGGCGACGTCTTCAGCGAGATGGTAGTCGCCGAGAATCGACGTCGCATACGCCACCGCGATGTCCTGGTACGCGCGAACGATCTCCTCGAAGGCGTCCTCGTCACCGGCCTGCCCAAGACGCACCAGTGCAGTGGTCCGTTCCCTGTCGGGCAACAATCCTCCACGAGTAAAGACCCAGATTGTACGAGGTTGGTGTGAGC
>JBOGIX010000728.1:0-4493 GCA_050744685.1 Vicinamibacterales bacterium
CCGGCTTCGAGCTGGCGCTGATGCTGCGCAAGGCGGTGCAGGACAATCCCGGCTGCGACGGGATCCTGCTCGGCGGCCACGGTCTCTTCACCTGGGGCGACACGCAGCGCGAGTGTTACCTGAACAGCATCAAGACGATCGATCAGATGGGGGAGTTCGTCCAGGAGCACGCGAAGCGCGCCGGGCGTCCGCAGTTCGGCGGCGCCATCGCCACGACGGCTCCCGATCGCGACGCGCTGGTCCGCGCGCTGCTGCCGTACCTGCGGGGGGCGGTGTCGTCGAATCGCCGCGTGATCGCTCACTACGACAGCAGTGAGGATGCACTCGCCTTCGCCAACTCGCAGTGGGCCGAGGATCTCTGCCGGATGGGCACGAGCTGTCCCGATCATTTCCTGCGCACGCGGATCTCGCCGCTCTACCTGGCCTGGAAGCCGGAAGACGGCGTTGCCGCGTTGAAGGAGCGCATTGCCGCGCGCCTCGTGACGTATCGAGAAGACTACGGCCAATACTACAAGGCGCACGCGACGGCGGATTCGCCGGCGCTGCGCGACTCGAACCCGTCGGTGGTCGTGATCCCGGGTGTCGGCCTGTTCGGGTTCGGCAAGGACAAGCGCGAGGCGCGCATCACGTCCGAGTTCTTCGTCAACGCGATTCACGTCATGGCCGGCGCCAACGCGCTCGAAGACGCGGACGCGCGGCCCGGCCCGGCGCCGCAGGCGCGCCGGCCGGAACAGGCCGGCGAGTTCAAGAGCTATCGCAATTACGTGGCGCTGCCGCGGTCCGAGGCGTTCGGCATCGAGTACTGGGCGCTCGAAGAGGCCAAGCTCCAGCGGATGCCCCCGGAACGCGAGTTCAGCCGGCGCATCGTGATGGTCGTCGGCGGCGCCAGCGGTATCGGGCGTGAAGTCGCCCTTCTGCTCGCCAAGAGGGGCGCGCACGTCGTCGTTGCCGATCTGAAGGCGGAGGCTGCCGAGTCTGTCGCCGCGGAAGCGGCCGCACACGCCTCCCGCGAGCTCGTGATGGGGGTCGCACTCGATCTGAGCTCGCGCGCGAGCATCGCCGCAGCCGTCGACGCGACGGTCCTCCGCTTCGGCGGCCTCGACGCCGTCGTGAACACCGCGGCGATCTTCCCCACGCCCGCGCCCGGCACACCCGCCGAGCAGGTCTGGTCGCTCGCGCTCAGTATCAACGTCACGAGCAACCACGTGCTCGCCGAGGAAGCGGCGAAGGTCCTCGAGGAGCAGGGCCTGCCCGCGGCCATCGTCCTCACGAGCTCCGCCAATGCCGTCGTACCCAAGACGGGCAGCGAGGCGTACGACGTCAGCAAGGCGGCGATCAACCATTTGATCCGCGAGCTCGCGATCGGCCTCGGCCCGCTGGTGCGCGTGAACGGCATCGCCCCGGCAACGGTGATCGAAGGCTCGTCGATGTTCCCCCGCGACCGCGTGATCGTGTCGCTGAAGAAATACAACATCGAACACTCGGACGACGAGACCACCGAGGCGCTACGCTCGAAGCTCGCCGAGTTTTACGCCCGCCGCACCATCACCCGGCGCCCGATCCTGCCGGCCGACTGCGCCAACGCCATCGTCTTCCTCGCCGGGGACCAGAGCGCCAAGACCACCGGACACGTCATCCCGGTGGATGGAGGATTGCCGGAGGCGTTCCTGCGGTAGCCATGTAAATGCAACAGGAGCACGGGAGCAAGGGAGAACAGGGGAGTTCTTGATCAAGAAACCATAAAGATCTCCCTTGAACTCCCTTGCTCCCTTCCTCCTGTTGATCTGTCGCGTGGCTGTCGCTGCGCACTAACCCATGGTCATTTCCCTGTTCATCACCTGCTACAACGACACCCTCTTCCCGGAGACGGGCAAGGCCGTCGTGACGGTGCTGGAGCGTCTCGGGCACACGGTGGAGTTCAGGGACGCGCAGACCTGTTGCGGGCAGATGCATTACAACACCGGGTACGCGCGCGAGGCGTTGCCGTTGATGCGGCGGATGATCGACATCTACCGAGGGTCGGGGCCGATCTGCGTGCCCTCGGCGTCGTGCGTGGCGATGATGCGGGATCACTATCCGAAGATGGCGTCCGAAGCGGGGGACGCGCGGCTGCAGGCGGATGTGGACGATCTGCTCGGGCGGGTGTTCGAGTTCTCGGAACTGCTGGTCGACCGGCTGGGCGTGACGGACGTGAACGCCTTCTTTCCGCACACGGTGACGCTGCACACGTCGTGTCACTCGCTGCGGTCGCTGCGCCTCGGCGATCAGCCGGTCAGGCTCCTCCAGGCGGTGCGCGGGCTGACGTTCGTGCCGCTCGCGCGCTACGACGAGTGCTGCGGCTTCGGCGGCACTTTCGCGGTCAAGAACGCCGAGGTCTCATCGGCGATGGTGGCTGACAAGGTCGCCTGCGTAACGGAAACCGGCGCCGGGATCTGCGCCGCCGGCGACAATTCGTGCCTGATGCAGATCGGCGGCGCGCTCGGCCGCGCGGGCTCGCCGGTGCGATGCCTGCACCTCGCCGAGATCCTCGCGTCGACCGACGACGCACCGCGGTCGGCATGATTCGCGTCGGCAACGCGGCGGCCGCGCCGGACTTCCCCGAGGCGGCGCGTGCGGCCCTCGCCAACGCGCAACTGCGCCGCAACGTGCGGCATGCGACCGACGTGATCCGTGGTAAACGCGCGCTGGTCGTCGGCGAGATGGACGACTGGGAGGCGCTGCGCGAATCGGGCCGCCAGATCAAGGCGCACGTGCTGCGCCATCTCGACAGGTACCTGCAGCAGTTCGAGGAGAACTGCACGCGCGCCGGCGGGCGCGTGCACTGGGCCGCCGATGCGGACGAGGCCAATCGCATCGTCGTCGACATCCTCCGCTCGCACGGCCAGACCGAGGTCATCAAGGTCAAGACCATGACCTCGGACGAGACGCGGCTGAACGTCGCGCTCGAGCGCGAGGGCATCGCACCCTACGAGACCGATCTCGCGGATCTCATCATCCAGCTCGGCGAGGACAGGCCCTCGCACATCGTCGTCCCGGCGCTGCACCGCAACCGCGCCGAGATCCGCGAGATCTTCAGGCGCCGGATGCAGCTCGCCGATCTCGGCGGCGAACCGGAGGACCTGACCACCGCCGCGCGCCACTTTCTCCGCGAGAAGTTCCTGCGTGTGCCCGTGGGATTCAGCGGCGGCAACTTCGCGGTCGCCGACACCGGCTCGGTCTGCGTCGTCGAGTCCGAAGGCAACGCGCGGATGTGCCTGACGCTGCCGCGCCTGCTCGTCACGATGATCGGCATCGAGAAGATCGTCCCGTCGTTCCGGGATCTCGAGGTGTTCCTGCAGCTGCTGCCGCGTTCGGCGACCGGCGAGCGCATGAATCCGTACAACACGATCTGGACCGGAACGACTGCGGGCGACGGGCCCGAAGAGTTCCATGTCATCCTGCTCGACAACGGCCGAACGCGGGTGCTCGCCGACGAGGCGGCGCGCGAGACGCTGCAGTGCATCCGCTGCGCCGCCTGCCTGAACGCGTGCCCGGTCTACCGTCAGACCGGCGGGCACGCCTACGGATCGATCTACAGCGGGCCTATCGGCGCCATCCTGACGCCCCAGCTCCAGGGCCTCGAGCACTCCCGCTCGCTGCCCTACGCCTCGTCGCTCTGCGGTGCGTGTTACGACGTGTGCCCGGTCAAGATCAACATCCCGGAGATCCTGATCCACCTGCGGCGCCGGATCGTCGAAACCGGCGGCGGTGTGAGCGAGCGGCTGGGCATGAAGGCGGCCGCCGCGATGTTCTCCGATCCTGCGTGGCTGAAGCGCGCGCAGACGATCGGCCGCTTCCTGCAGCGGCCGTTTGTCAGGGAGGGTGTCATCACCCGGCTGCCGGGCCCGCTCGGCGCCTGGACGCGCACGCGCGAGTTTCGCGCGATGCCCCCGGAGTCGTTCCGCCAGTGGTGGGCGCGGGAGAGGGGCGCGAAGGCATGAGCGCCGACGTCGGCCCTCGCACTCGAAGCTTGATCCTCGACCGTATCCGCAACGCCCTCGGTCCGCGCCCGTCGTCAGCCGCGGAGGAGTACGGATCGATCGCACGCGAGTACCGCCAGGCCGCTGACCTGGATCCGCCGGCGCGCGTTGCTCTCTTCATCGATCGGCTCGAGCACTACCAGGTTGGCGTCTACCGGGCCGAACGCGCCACGCTGGCACGCGCCGTCGAACGGGTCCTCGCGGTGCGATCGAAGACCCGCCTGGTCGTACCGCGCGGCGTCCCGCGCGAGTGGCTGCCGGCCGTGATCGAGGCCGTCGAGGACGACGCGCTGAGCCATGCCGATCTCGATCGCGTCGACGGTGTCCTGACCGCGTGCTCGCACGCCATCGCCGTCACGGGCACCATCGTGCTCCGCCATGATCCGGCCGAGGGCCGCCGGGCGCTCACGCTGGTCCCCGACTATCACCTGTGCGTGGTCTTCGCCGATCAGATCGTGCAGACCGTCCCCGAGG
>JBOGIX010000729.1:0-4412 GCA_050744685.1 Vicinamibacterales bacterium
AGTCGTAGGTGCGCAGGCCGCGCGAGTCGGAGGCGCCAGGGTAGACGCCAGGCACGCTGTTCGACGCGCCGTCCGTGAACAGCACGATCACGCGAAGCCCCGACTGCTGGCCGCGCGGCACCGAGCGCACCTCGTCCCACCCGCGATAGAGCCCCTGGACCATCGCCGTGCTGCCGCCCGGCAGGCTGTTCGGGATGTCGGCCATCACGCGGGTCTTGTCGAAGCCGCGGCTCGACGGCATCGGGTCGATGACCCTCGAGCCGTTGCTGTAGGTGACGAGGGCCACACGATCGCCGTTACGGTCGAACGAGTTCACGAACGCGCGGCTCGCGTCGCGCACCGCGGCCCAGCCCGATCCGATCGAGCTCGACACGTCGAGCACCAGCGAGAGGTCGACCATCCGGCGCTGCGCCTCGCCCATGCTGCTGATGGTCACCTTGTCCATGTTCGCCAGCTTCATGAAGGTCGTCGGCAGCTCCGTGGTCGCGGTGACCGTGACGATGTTCACGCCGCTCGCGGCGACGGTCTGGACGCCGAAGAAGTTGCCGGCCGCGGTCGGATCGGCGCCGCCCGTGCCCATGTAGCCGTCCGGGAAGTTCGCCTTGAAGATGCGCGCCGCTTCACCGCGCGGATCGCCGGCGTTCAGCATGCGCGCCGCGCCGAGCGCCGCGCCGTCGACCGCCTTGCTCAACTGCGCCTTCACGACGTAGGCGCGGCCGGCATCGACGGCCAGCCCGGTGAAGAGCAGCAGCACCGTCAGGACGCCGGTCATGTAGATCAGGGCGAAACCCTTCTCGCCGGAGATGTTGAATCGTTGTGTGTTCATGGTCCGTCGCCTTTCGAGCCCCACCAGGCCCCGACCGACTTGCATCCGGGTGCTCGAGTCGAGTGTCCCGGTCGAGGCCGTCCCCGCATCAGGGGGCGTTGTTGTGAGAAGGTCGCTAGAAATACGCAATCGAGTACATCGTTTCCGGCACGGTGATCCCGAAGCGGTTGAGCGGCGTCATCAGGCTGTGCCGCGTGTAGATCTCAGTGACGTAGATCAGCCCGCCCTTGACCGCCACGAGGTCGGCCGGGACGTTCGTGACCCGGAGGCCGGTGTTGTTGTCCGAGTTCGCCGCCTCGTAGTTCGGCGGCCCGCCGAACGAGCCGCCGCCCGCGGTCGCGAGCTTGCTCGAGCCGCCGTAGCTGCCGTACTCGTAACGCTGGTAGAGGATGATACGGTCGTAATTGGCAGTGCCGGTGGTCTCGCCGCGCTTGAGCACCGAGAAGATCACCTTCGACGTGCCGTTGTCGAAGTTGACCGGGCGGCTGGCGATGCCGCGCATCACCTGCGCCGCCGTCTGCAGCGGCGTGTCGCGCGAGATCAGGTTCGATCCTTCGCGCGTGAGCCGTGTCACCACGTGCTGGTCGAGCAGCGCGTAGCCCACTTCGACGACGCCGAGGGCGATCACGACGAGCAGGGGCGTGACCATGGCCGCCTCGATGAGGCTCTGGCCGCTGGCGGCCCCCAGGAACTGCCAGGCTCGCGTCTTCATTCCCATTTTCCTTCGTTCTTCATCGTCGCGTCGACGTTGAGCGTCAACTGGCCGGAGGGGAAGAACGGCCGCATCAGCGGCGTGAAGAAGGTCCACGTGTAGGCCACCGTCACGCGCTCGATGGCATTCGGACCGCCCGTGCCACCGACCCACGTCGTGCCTCCTTCAGGCATGTGGCGGAACGTGAACGCGTTGTCGGGGATGGTCAGCGTGGGCGTGGCCTGCCGCATCGCCGTCTTGATCGAGTCGACGCGCGAGCTGGTGCCCATGGTGGCGCCGGTCACGCCGAAGCGCGTCGCCTGGCTGACACCGTTCTGCAGCGCGAGGAAGACGTAGAAGATCGACGCGAACTCGATCATCCCGATCGTCAGGATCAGGATGAGAGGCGTGACGATGGCCGCCTCGAGCAGGTTCGCGCCGTCGCATTTCCGCAGTCGCGCGAAGAGTGTTCGAAATGGATTGCGGTTCATAAACAGTTGGTCCGCTGCTTCGACCTGCTGTCACAGCAACGACGATGCCGCCGGCCCCGGCGCCGCAAGCTCCAGTGCGGCAGGAGTTTGCGCCGATTTCAGTCCTGTATGTGGGCGTTCGCCTGACGCGATTGAAAGGGGGAAGGCAGAATTGATCTCTCGGCTTCCAGCTTCCAGCTGCCAGCTTCCGGCATGAATTCTGGCGGCGTATTTCGGGCGGCGTCAGCGCCGCGCTGGTCAGCGAGGTGGACGAAGAACCTGACGCTGGGAGCCAGACGACCCGTGAAAGGCGCTGGAAGCTGCTGGAAGCTGGAAGCTGGAAGCTGACTAGAACAGCCCCGGAGCCACCCGCCAGCGCACCTTCTGCTGGTACTCGCGATAGGCCCCGTCGAGCGCCAGGACGCGCTCTTCGTAGACGGCGCGGACCATCAGGGCGAGGTCGGCGACCGAGAGCGTCACAATGTTCCAGGGCGTGGGATTCGCGGCGAGGAAGGCCACGTGCGTGACGAGGTAGCCCATGTAGATCGGATGCCGCACGAGGCGGTAGAGGCCGGTCGAGACCACGCCGCGGTTCGCGGGCATGAGGCCGAAGCTCCGTCCGAGAGAGAGCTTGCCCACGATCACCACGAGCAGTCCGGCTGCGGACACCGCCGCGGTGGCGCTCTCGGGCACGAGCGCGAGGCCGACGGCCGGCGCGAGGAGCAGCGGGCCAATCAGCGCGACGGTGGTGATCACGCGCGCGCGGATCGTCCGATCGACGCTGCCGGTCGGCCGCCGGAACACGGTCAGCACGACGACCAGCGCTTCGCTGGCCAGCAGCATGAGGCCGGTGAGCGACCCTGTCTGCATGAAATGCGCGCCGAACCGGACCGCGAGCAGCGAGAAGCCCGCCACGATCAGAATTCGCGAGGCGAGCTCGCCGACTTCGAGCGACGGACGCGCGGCGCCAATGGCCGGCGGCTGCAACTGGCCGTTGACCCACACGTTGGCGCCGAGATGCGCCTGGCTGGCCGAGGCGGCGCCTGAAAACCCCTTCATTCCGCCCCCTGTGACTCGGTCTCTTCGAGGAAATAGCTGGCGCATGCCGCATCCAGCAGGTCGCGTGTGATCACCGGCTCGCGATTCTGATACCGGCACATGTTCACGACCTGCTCCACGAGGTCGCGTGGATGGCACGAACGCAGCTCCAGCTTGCGCGGCTGGTAGTACTTGCGCAGCAGGTACTCGACCATCACCGGGTCGAACGCCAGGCTGCGCTTCCGGCAGTTCATCTCGAAGATGCGGCAGTACTCGTCGACGCTCGGGTCCTTCGCGCGAATCTTGTAGGGGATGCGGCGCAGGAACGCTTCGTCGGCCAGCGACTCCGGCTTCAGGTTCGTCGCGAACACGATCAGCACGTTGAACGGGATCTCGAACTTCCGCCCCGTGTGCAGCGTCAGGTAATCGACTCGGCTCTCGAGCGGCACGATCCAGCGGTTCAACAGATCGCGCGGCGGAATGCGCTGCCGGCCGAAGTCGTCGACGACGAACACGCCGCCGTTGGCCTTGAGCTGGATCGGCGCTTCGTAGAACTTCGAGATCGGGTTGAACGTGAGATCGAGCATCTCGAGGGTGAGCTCGCCGCCGACCACGACGACCGGCCGCTTGATCTTCTCCCAGCGGCGATCGAGCGCCGCCGCGGCGATGACGCTCGTCGACTCGGCGGCAGACTCGATGGTCTGATGGTTCACGGCGTCGAACGTCGTGATCACCTGGCCGTCGACGTCGATGGCGTGCGGCACGTACATCTGGGTGCCGAGCGCGCGGCCGATGCCCTCGGCGATGACAGTCTTGCCGTTGCCCGGCTTGCCGTAGAGAAACAGCGACTTGCCGGAGTTCACCGCCGGACCGAGCAGATCCATCATGCTCGCGTTGACGATGAGCTCGCCGAACCCGGTCGAGAGCACGTCGCGATCGACGTAGGGCCGCGCCGCCATGCACGCTCGCACGTAGGCGTTGTACTGCGCGAGCGGCACCGGCGCGGGGCCCACATATCGTGAGATCTCGAAGAACTGCATCGCGCGATCGCGCCCGAGATCCGTCAGGATGTAGCGATACCCGGCCGTGCCTGCGCCGCTCGTGCCCCGGACCTCGACGAGCTTCTCGACCCGCGCATGCTGCACGAGTGCGTCGAGCACCGAGTAGGGCAGCCGCAGGCGCTCCGCCAGGTGCGTGCCGGTCGCCTCGCCGGCCACGAGCGTCTTGAGCAGCAGCTGCGCCAGGCTGTCGGGGTGAAGCCCGGTTTCTGCGATGGTTGCCGGCGGCGGCAGCGGCGTCGGCTGCTTCGCGACTCTCGCCGGGGGCCGCTCGATCAGTGCTGCGGGTGGAGCCTTGCGTTATTTGTCCTCGCGGGCGGCCGGTGGCA
>JBOGIX010000730.1:0-2668 GCA_050744685.1 Vicinamibacterales bacterium
GGACCGTGACGCTTTGAATCCGCCGCAACGGAATCGTTGCCGCCACCCGGGTGAACAGTCCGAAGTCGATTCGCACATCGTCGCCCGCCTTGCGCAGGCGGAAGCCGTGCAGGCGGACCAGGCTCCAGCCCACTGAGAAGACGCGCGTGACGAGCAACAGGGCGGCGAACGCGGCGATCGTGATCGCGAGCTTCCCGAGCGGCGGAATTCCCTGTCCGAACGCTGCGCGGAACATCTGCCGCACCACGCCGCGCCCCTCGATCTCCTCGCCGAACATCCGTTCGGCGATGCGATCGACCATGCCCACTTCCCAGACCAGGCCGAAGAGGGCGCCGATGACGATCAGCCCGTGCCCCTGGATCAGGCCGCAGATGACGAGCTCGCGAGGCGCAAGGTGCAACAGCGTGAGCGGCTCCGGTTCGATCGCTGCTTCAGCCGCCGGCGCAACTTCGTGCGCGATCGACGCTCGATCGGCCGGCGCGGCCGGCTCGGATCCTGGCCGCGGCGCAAGCCTGGCGCGGGCCTCGACGACGCGCGTCCGCAGCTCCTCGAAGGCGGCGAGCGAGACGACCTTGAGGAGCGCTTCGGGCTCCTCGCCGCCCGCGGTCTCGAGGCGCACTTCGACGACCCGCAGCGCGCGATGGAAGATGTTCTGGACGGCGTCGATGTTCTGGATCCGTCCGTACGGAATGTGTCGCTGCTGCTTGAAGATGAGGCCGCTGCGGATCTCCATCTCGTCGGCCTGCAGTTGATACCGGAACACGAGCGCTCTCGCCACCGACACGAGCGCGACCGGCACGAACAACAGCATCCCGTAGGCCTGCCAGCTGTCGGACCCGCGGGCGCCGGCGACGAGCACGAAGAGGCCGGGCAGCAGCAGCTGTCGCGTGTGCGAGGCGATCTCGAACACGAACGAAACGGGGTGGAGCTTGCGCTCAGACAGCGCGTTCGTCATCTTTCGGCAGAAGCGTGTCGCGCAGCGCGAGCGCGACGCCATGGTCGAGGCCGGGAACGTCGACTTTGGAATGCTCGGTTCCGGCCGTGTAAACCGACAGGGTGGCCAGGCCATACGAACGCTCGATCGGCCCTTGCGACACGTCGATGTGCTGAATGCGCGACCGCGGCACCACCACCGCCTCGCGCCATATCACCCCGGACCAGATCTCGATCCCGCCCCGGCCGGCGCGGTATCGCCAGTATCGGTACTCGATCTGCGGCCAGCGAAACGTCTGCCAGCCGAGCAGAGCCGTCAGCGGCACCCATCCCGCCATGACGATGAGGGTCAACGGTTCGAGGCCTTCGGCGACCAGAAGCACCAGCGCGGTAATGAAGTGGATCCCGGAAATCAGGGCCCAGACGATGGCGCTGATGGTGCGGCTGAGCGAGATGTAGCGGGGATCCAGCTGGTGCACGGATTCCGCCGCCGGACCCTGTGCCGGAGGAATCGCCGGCGTCGTGGGTCCTGGTGCGGAGTCGATCGAAGCGCCTGCGTCAGCGGTGTCCGAGCTCAAAACCGGTATCCGATTTCGGAAATGTTAGCAGGCGCGGAGGCGGCGCCGACGGGAAGGACGAAATGTCATGGATTCGGCTGTGGCGCGCCCTTTGCCGTTGTCGCGGCCATGGATGCGTTCCGGCGCGGCACGGTGGTTCTGGTGGCTGAAGATGATCCGCACGCGCTCAGCGGATATCTGGAGTTCCTGGGCCGCTCGGGCTTCGTCGCCTCGGGCACCGGCAACGGCACCGATGCGCTCGAGAGCGCCCTCCAGACCGTCCCCGACATTGTCGTGACCGACATCATGATGCCCGGGCTCGACGGGTTCGCGCTGGCGGCGGCGCTGCGCGCGGATCGCCGGACGCGGCACGTGCCGGTCGTCGGGATGACCGGTCACTGGACGACGGAGATGCAGAACGATGCGCAGCGTGCGGGGTTCAGCGCCATGCTGTTGAAGCCGTGCCTGCCGGCTCACCTGCTCGCCGAAGTCGAGCGCGTGCTGCGGCACGCGCGGTTGATGTCTGCCGCGCTCGGCGGCGACACCGTGGGGCTCGAGCCGGCGATGCCGGTCGGGCTGCGGAACGCGGTCATGCGGCGGAAGGCGTTTTAATCAGCTTCCAGCGTCCAGCTACTTCTTTTTGCCGGTGAACGTGCCCGTGGCGAAGTCGCCGAACGTGGCCTCCCCCTTCATCGTGTCCTTATCGACGGTTCCTGAATAGGTGACTTTCACGGCATTGCCGTCGAACGACGCCTCGAACCCGAACGTCACCGCGTTGCCTTTTACCGTGCCCGCGACCTGGTGCTCGCCGACGACCTGCGACGAATAGGTCCCGGTGAGTTTCTCCCCTTCCTGCTTGAGCGCGACGCTTGGTGAGCCGCCCTGGCCGCCACCGAGGTCGATCTGCAAGGCCCACGTGCCGGTCACGTCGACCGTTTCCTGCGCGACTACGGCGGCGCGGGTGTTGGCGGCCGTGGTCAGCGGGGTCGCGCCGACGATTAGAACGGCGCAGAGCATGAGCGGAGCAATGAGTTTCATGGCGGGGATTATAGGCTGAGCCGTGACAACGTCAGTTTCCAGTTGCCGGGACGACCTCAGGACGTCGGCAGCCGTCGGTGGCCCTGCTCGACTCCGGGCCAGGGGTTCTGTATACTTGGTAGTTCCTACTGGTTGTGTTC
>JBOGIX010000731.1:0-2666 GCA_050744685.1 Vicinamibacterales bacterium
AGCGTGTAAGGGGGTCCGGCCAGCCTTCGCCAAGGCTCCGGCGGCCCGCCGTAGCTTTAGCAAAGGCGGGGGGACGAAGTCCCCCGGTGAAAACTGATGGATGGATATGTCCACGCGGGTGCGACCAGGCGCCGGGGGCAGTCGGCGCAACATCTCACGGAGCCTCCGTTCGTGCGGTGGGGCCTCACCGCCATCGCCCTGCTGTTTCTGGCGTTGTTCCTGATCCTGCCGCTCGCGACGGTCTTCACCGAGGCGTTCTCCCGCGGCGTCGACGCCTACGTCGGCGCCATCCGCCAGCCCGAGGCACTGGCCGCGTTGCGGCTCACGCTGCTCGCCGCCGCCATCGCCGTGCCGGCGAACCTCGTGTTCGGCGTGTGCGCCGGATGGGCCATCGCCAAGTTCGTGTTCCCCGGCAAGAACCTCCTGACGACACTCATCGACCTGCCCTTCGCCGTGTCTCCCGTCATCGCCGGCATGGTGTTCGTGCTGCTCTTCGGCCGCCAGGGCTTTCTCGGCCCCTGGGTCGCCGAGCATGGCCTCCGCATCGTGTTCGCGGTGCCCGGCATCGTGCTGGCCACGGTGTTCGTGTCGTTCCCCTTCATCGCGCGCGAGATCATCCCGGTGATGGAAGCGGCGGGAACGCAGGAAGAAGAGGCCGCCCGCGTGCTCGGCGCCGGCGGGCTGCAGACGTTCTTCCGCGTAACGCTGCCCAACATAAAGTGGGGCCTGCTCTACGGCGTGATCCTCTGCAGCGCGCGAGCGATGGGGGAGTTCGGCGCGGTGTCGGTCGTCTCGGGCAAGGTCCGCGGCATGACGAACACGCTGCCCCTGCACGTGGAAATCCTCTACAACGAATACTCGTTCCAGGCGGCGTTCGCGGTGGCCTCGCTGCTCGCGTTCCTCGCTGTCATCACCCTGATCGTCAAGACCGTGGTCGAGCGCCGGATGGCCGTCGCCGTCGACGAGGCCCCGGAGAAGGCCGAAGCAGCCCTGTCCCAATGAGCATCGAAGTCACGCGCCTGACCAAACGGTACGGCACCTTTGCCGCATTGAACGACGTCAGCTTCACGGTCGCCCAGGGGGAGCTGCTGGCGCTGCTCGGCCCGTCCGGCTCCGGAAAGACGACGCTGCTCCGCATCATCGCCGGACTCGAGCAGGCTGATTCCGGATCGGTCCTCTTCGACGGCGACGATGCCGCGCGGCAGGATGCACGGGATCGGGGCGTCGGGTTCGTGTTCCAGCACTACGCGCTCTTCCGCCACATGAGCGTGTTCGAGAACGTGGCGTTCGGCCTGCGCGTCCGTCCCCGCGCCGAGCGGCCGACCGAAGCCGAGATCAGGCGCAAGGTCAACGACCTGCTGGCGCTCGTGCAGCTCGACTACCTCGGCGGACGGTATCCCTCGCAGCTCTCCGGCGGGCAGCGCCAGCGCGTCGCGCTCGCGCGCGCGCTCGCGGTCGAGCCCAGGGTGCTGCTGCTCGACGAACCCTTCGGCGCGCTCGACGCCAAGGTCCGCCAGGAGCTGCGCCGCTGGCTGCGGCGGCTGCACGCCGACATCCACCTGACCAGCGTGTTCGTGACCCACGATCAGGAGGAGGCGCTCGAGCTCGCCAATCGCGTGGTGGTGATGAACGAAGGGAAAATCGAGCAGGACGGCACGCCGGACGAGGTCGTCGAGCAGCCCGCGACGCCCTTCGTCGTCAATTTCCTGGGGCAGGTCAACATTTTTCACGGCCGCGTGCAGGAAGGGAAAGCCTGGCTCGGGCCATTGGCGATCGAGTATCCGGAGCACCCCCATCGCGAGGCCCGAACAGCCGCGGGCTATTCGCGCCCGCATGAGCTGGACGTCAGCCGCGCGGACGAAGGTGGCGGCCTCTGGGCGACGGTGACCGACGTGCGCATGGTCGGCGCGGTGGTGAAGATCGAGGTCGTCGACGAAGAGCACCAGCCGATCCAGGTGGAGCTCGGCCGCGACCAGTACGAGAAGATTCGCGTGATTATCGGGGAAAAAGTCTATGTCAAGCCGCGCAAGGTCCGCGTGTTCATGGAGTCTTAGATTTTTCTCGCGAGCGGCCTCTTTGTGGCCAGGGGGCCATCTTGCGGCTTCCTTCTAGGTTCTCGCGAGCCGGCCTCTTTGTGACGAAGGGGCCATCTTGCGGCTCTCTCCTTTGTCACACCTGGGCCGTTTTGCGGCTTCTTTCCTCGCGACAGATATACCAGCCATCTCTTTTCCGCATATCGCTGCCATCAGCCGCACGCATAGAGGCAATCAGTTAATCCCGTTTTGCGCATAGCTGCACATCGCGGATAACTGTCACGTGGAACAGAAAACCCAGCCCCCTGCCCAGGGTCTCTACGACCCTGCGAACGAACATGATGCGTGCGGCGTCGGATTCGTCGCGCACATCAAGGGCCGGCGTTCGCATGCGATCGTGCGCCAGGCGCTGCAGGTGCTCATCAACCTGCTCCATCGGGGCGCCTGCGGCTGCGAGCCGAACACGGGTGATGGCGCCGGCATCCTGGTCCAGATCCCCGACCGCTTCTTCCGCCGCGAGTGCGCGAAGCTCGGCATCGCCCTGCCCGCCTCCGGAGAGTACGGGGCCGGCCTCGTCTTCCTTCCGCCGGATCCCCTGCGTGCCGACAAGGTGCGCGTGCTCATCCAGAACGT
>JBOGIX010000732.1:0-4649 GCA_050744685.1 Vicinamibacterales bacterium
GGCCGAACGTGCCGCTCATGCTCGGCATCCAGACGCAGCTCACGACCGACGGCCAGAAGATCATCCCGGCCGAGCAGTACGGCATCCAGCTCGTGTCGATGGCCTTCCTGACTACCGACGATTCACCGGTCATCTGGCGCGGCCCGATGCTGCACGGTGTGATCCAGCAGTTTTTCCGGCAGGTGCGCTGGGAGAACATCGACTACCTCGTTGTCGATCTGCCGCCCGGCACCGGAGACGTCGCGCTCAGTCTCAGCCAGAGCGTTCCCGTATCCGGTAGCGTGGTCGTGACGACGCCGCAGACCGTGTCGATCGCGGATACGCGGCGCGCGGTGCGGATGTATCAGAAGCTGAACGTGCCGACGCTCGGGCTCGTCGAGAACATGAGTCACTTCATGTGCCCGACCTGCCGCACCGAGAGCGACATCTTCGGCAAGGGCGGTGGCGAGTCGCTGGCGGCCGAACTGTCGGTGCCGTTTCTCGGCCGGATCCCGATTTACGAACCGATTCGCGTCGGCGGCGATACCGGCGTACCGATTACCGTGGGCGAACCGAACTCCGCGGCAGCACACGCCTTCCGTTCGGCGGCCGAACGACTCGCGGCGCAGCTCTCGATCGCCTCGTTCGGCAAGCGGGCGATTCCGCTCATGCCCGTACGGGGTTAGCGCGGCTCGGGGCTCGGAATTTTGTCGCTTCCGGCTTCAGCCGGAAAGATATAGCGCGGGTGTGGCTTCCGGCTTCAGCCGGAAGGATTCCCGCAGATCTTCCGCCTGACCAGCCTTCGCCAAGGCTACGGCGGTCCGCCGAAGCGCTCCGCGCGAAGGCGGAAGGCGGAAGCCACGCAGTAACCACGGGACTCCTGGTTGCGACGTTGTCAAAGGGAGAGATCGTTCGATGAACACGCGCAGGATTCTTCTGTTTGTGTGTGCCGCCATCGTGTTCGCACCGGGTGGGATGGCTGCGCAGCGGCCGTCCGCATCGACCGGCGAGATGGTGAAGTCGTACCTCGAGGTACAGGCCGCGCTTGCCTCCGACAAGTTCGCTGACGTGGCGGCCCCCGCGAAGGCGCTCGCGGAGAAGGCGACGGCACTCGGGCAAGCGGGTGCTGATGTGGCGAAAGCAGCCGCCGCGGTAGGCGCGGCTGCCGATATCGCCGCAGCGCGCGAAGCGTTCGGTCCTCTCAGCAACGCGATGATTGCGCGCGTGAAGGCCGACGGGTCGGCCGATGCGGCGCTGCGCCTCGGATACTGTCCGATGGTGAAGCGGTCATGGCTGCAGCGCGAGGGGCAGGTTCGTAATCCCTACTACGGCGCGGCGATGCCGACGTGCGGAGAGCTGAAGGAAGTCAGGTAGGCCCGTTTCAGTTTTCAGTTTCCAGTCCCCTGTTTCCGGTTTCCGGATCGTTTCCGGTTTCCAGTTCCCAGTCCCGGTTCACTTCATTTTCGGCACCTTCCATCCCTGCCGCGGCAAGCCGAAGCATTGGCGCGGCGTTAACGGTTTACCGTGGCCGCGATTGCCAGTACGATCCATCTGTGAATCCGCTGCTGCGGCGCCGCCCATGAACATCCCTTTCGTCCGCCATACGCTCGACAACGGTCTCGACGTCCTGGTGCACGAGGATCGCAACTGCCCGATCGTTGCGGTCAACGTCTGGTATCACGTCGGCTCGAAGAACGAGAAGCCCGGCCGCACCGGGTTTGCGCACCTCTTCGAGCACCTGATGTTCGAGGGGTCGGAGCACCACGACAAAGGCTACTTTCATCCGCTGCAGGAAGCGGGCGCGCTGCTCAACGGATCGACCAACGCCGATCGCACCAACTACTGGGAGGTGGTGCCGGCCAATGCACTGGAGCTCGCGCTCTGGATGGAATCGGATCGCATGGGGTACCTGCTGCCCGCGCTTACCGACGCCAAGTTCGAGAACCAGCGCGACGTCGTCCTGAACGAACGTCGGCAGCAGTACGAGAACCGCCCGTACGGCCTGGCCGGCACCGCCATCGTGGGCGCGCTCTATCCGCCGGATCATCCCTACCACTGGCTGACCATCGGCGTTGCCGCCGACATCAGCGCCGCGCGCATCGACGACGTGCGGGAGTTCTTCCGCACGTATTACCGCCCCCGCAACGCGTCGTTGTCGATCGCCGGCGACGTTCGGGCAGACGACGCGCTCCGCCTTGCCGAGGAATATTTCGGCGAGCTCGAAGCGGGCGGCGTGCCGCCGCCGGTGGAATTCGACGCGCCGGTGCGTCAGTCGCAGGAGACTGCACTCGTGCTCGAGGATCAGGTGGAGCTGCCGCGCGTCTACCTGGCGTGGCATTCCGCGGCGCTCTTCGCGGCTGGCGACGCCGAGCTCGATCTGGTCGCCGAGGTGCTGGCCAGCGGAAAGACCTCGCGGCTCTACCGGACGCTCGTGTTCGAACAGCGCCTCGCCACTGAAGTGGCCGCCTCACAGAACTCGCGCGAGATCGGCAGCTTCTTCCAGGTCGTGGCGACGGCAGCGCCGGGACGTTCGCTCGCGGAGCTGGAGCGCGGGATCACCTCGGAGCTCGCGAAGTTCATCGACGAAGGGCCGACGGCCGTCGAGATGGAGCGTTGTCGCGCGCAGGCGGAATCGCAGTTCGTCTACCGGCTGCAGACGGTGGGCGGCTTCGGCGGCAAGGGCGATCAGCTGAATGCCTACAACGTCTTTCTCGGCGACCCTGGTTACTTCGATCGTGATCTCGCGCGCTATCGAGAGGCGACTGCGCCGGGGTTGCAGCAGGCCGCGGCGGACTGGCTTGGCCGGAGCAGCCGCGTCGTGCTGAGCGTGGTGCCGCGCGGACGCGCCTCACTGGCGCTCGGCGACGCCCGTCCGGCGGTGGTGTCCTGATGCCCATCGATCGCTCCCGCCTGCCGGTGCCCGGGCCGCCCGTCAGCTACGCGTTTCCGGAAGTCCGGCGTCGAACGTTCGACAACGGTGTGCGCGTGTCGACGATCGAGCATCACGAGGTGCCGCTCCTCACCTGTTTCGTGCTGATGCCGGTGGGATCGTCGCAGGATCCCGACGTGCAGCCCGGCCTCGCGGCCATCACCGGCGACATGCTGGACGAAGGCAGCGGCGACCTCGACGCGATGCAGATCCACGAGGCGCTCGGCCGCATCGGCGCGCACCTCGACACGGAGATCGGTGCAGACGCCACGCTGCTCGAACTGACCACGCTGCAGCAGCACGCGCCGCGCGCGCTCGATCTCCTCGCGTCGATGGTGCATGCGCCGCGACTCGATCAGCACGACCTCGATCGTGTGCGCGAGCTGCGGCTGAATCGCCTCATCCAGCTCCGCGACATGCCGCCCGCGCTTGCCGATCGCGTCTTCACGCAGCTGCTGTACCCGGGACATCCCTACGGCCATCTGCCGATCGGCACTGAGGAGGCGCTGCGCGCGCTGACGCTCGACGATGTGACTTCGTTTCATCGGCGGGCGTACGTCCCGTCGCTCGCGACGATCATTGCGGTCGGAGACGCCTCGCACGACGAGCTCCTCGATCTCGTGGCCGGCGCGTTCGCGGGCTGGACGGCGTCCGACCAGGTCCAGCCGGGACTGCTCGACATCGCCGCGATCGAGATCCAACCCGTCGGCGGCGGGCGCGTTGCGACGGTTCATCGTCCAGGGGCAGCGCAGTCGGAGCTGCGCATCGGGCATGTCGGGCTGCCGCGGACCACTCCCGACTACCACGCGCTCCTCGTGCTCAACATGATTCTCGGCGGCCAGTTCGTGAGTCGGATCAACATGAACCTCCGCGAGGACAAAGGCTATACCTACGGCGCGCGTACAAGCTTCGAGTTCCGTCGCGCTCCCGGTCCCTTCATCTTCCAGACGAGCGTGCAGTCGGACGTCACGGCCGACGCCATCCGGGAGGTCATGGGCGAGCTCCAGGCGATCCGTACGGACCGCCCGGTCACCGCGCAGGAGCTGGAGCTCGGCAGGGCGGCGCTGACCCGCGGCTATCCGCGGAACTTCGAGACCGCCGAACAGCTGGGACGCGCCGCCGTGCAGCTCGCGCTCTACGATCTGCCCGACGACTACTTCACCACGTTCGTGGACAGAGTTCTGGCCGTCGACGTAGCCGAGGTCACACGCGTGGCGCAGGCCCACATCGATCCACAGCGTCTGCTCACCGTCGTCGTCGGTGATCGCGAAAAGGTTGGTCCCACGCTCGACAGCCTGAACCTCGGCGAGCTGTCAGAGGTTGGCGTGGCCTGACCTTCAGGAGGACGGACGTGACGAGGTCGGATCCGGCTCCGGCTGAGTGCGTTTGTCCAATCGCCTTGCGCGGTAGACAGCGGTCCGCTCCCGGCGGGCGGCGGCGCCGCGAGGAACCCCCCGGTTTACCCTTCCGTCCAACACACAGACTTTACGGCCGCCCTTCGGCGGCCGGTGTAGACTTGAAAGTCCCCTTATGTCAGCTGCACGCCTCAGCTTGAGCCTCGTGGGCGTCGTGGGCGTCATGGCCGTTGCTCTCGCCGGGGCGACGATTTGGCTGCTCGTAACGCAGCCCGTGACGGTTGCCGACGCCGTCGCGCAGGGTGAGGTGTCTCCGCTCGTCAAAGCGCTCGGCGCCGCGTTGTACGACGCGCTGCAGGGCCTTCTCAAGTACCTCTAAACCGCTG
>JBOGIX010000733.1:0-4637 GCA_050744685.1 Vicinamibacterales bacterium
GTGCACGCGTTCATGAACGTCAGCGGAATGGTCAGCCTCCTCAGCCGCGCTCCGAACACGTCGCGCAAACCGACGTGCTCGGTCGTCCGCGCGCCGGCAGCAGCATCCCTGCGAGCGCGCGATGCGACCCAGATCGCAGGCTCGGGCACGCGACGGCGGATCCAGAAGGTGATGAACGCGGGAAGGATGCCGACCAGGAACACGGCGCGCCATCCCCATCGCGGCAGCACGATCATGGTCACGAGCGCGGCAGCGCCGTAGCCAATCGCCCATGCGCTCTGCATCAGGCCGAGCGCCTTGCCTCGATGCTCTGCCGGCCACGTTTCCGACACGAGCGCCGCGCCGCTCGCCCACTCTCCGCCCATGCCGATGCCGAGCAGGATGCGGAACACCGCAAGCTGCGCCACCGTTTGCGCGAGCCCGCAGGCGGCAGTGAAGACCGAATAGATCACGACGCTCAGCATCAGCGCGCGCGTGCGGCCGTACCGATCCGCAACGATTCCGAAAACGACGCCGCCCGCTGCCGACGCCAGCAGCGTCGCCGATCCGAGCACTCCCGCCGTCGCTTTCGACATGCCGAGGTCGGGGATGAGCGACGCGAGCACCAGCGCGTAGAGCATGACGTCGAACGAGTCGAGCATCCAGCCGAGGGCGGCGGCGATCAGCGCGCGCCTGCCTTCGGCTGTACCCGCCCGCCACCAGCCGAACAGGCCGCCGTCGCGCCGTCGCACGCTGGCCATCGTCATGACGCGCTATTCGCTGACGGCGGGCGCCCGGACGGTGATGCCCGCCGCTTCGAGGGCGGCTCGCAACTGGCGCGTCAACTCGTGCGAACCGGGCGTATCGCCATGCGTGCAGATCGTGTCCACGCGCATCGCGATGTCCCTTCCGTTCGAGGCGCGGACGATGCGGTCGTGCGCCATGCGCACGGCGCGGGCGGTCACGTCCGACGCAATGTCGATGACCGATCCCGGGCGCGTGCGCGGAGTGAGCGAGCCGTCGGGCTCGTAGGCGCGATCGGCAAAGCCTTCGCTCAGCACGCGGAGGCCGGCCGCTTCGCCGGCACGCTGGAGCTCCGAGCCCGGAAGCGCGAACAGGAGCAGCGATCGATCGAATGAGGCGACAGCGCGCGCGATGCCATCTGCAAGCGCCCGGTCGCGCACCGCCATGTTGTAGAGGGCGCCATGCGGCTTGACGTGCTGCAGGCGCACGCCTTCTGCGGCAGCAATCGCGGCGAGGGCGCCAATCTGGTAGAGCACGAAGTCTCCGGTCTCGCGCGCGGTCACCGCCATGGTGCGGCGCCCGAAGCCGGCGAGGTCGGGCAGCCCGGGATGCGCGCCGACCGCCACGCCCGCTTGCTTCGCGAGGCGTACGGTTTCACGCATCACGGCCGGATCGCCCGCATGAAAACCGCAGGCGACGTTGGCCGACGTCACGCTCTTCAGGAGCTCCGCATCGTTGCCGAGCGTCCAGCGGCCGAAGGACTCGCCGAGATCGGCGTTCAGATCGATCCGCATCGCCAGCAAGTCTACTTCGCTGATCGCTGTTCGCGGTTCGCTGTTCGCCGTCCGCGGGTTCACGGTTCAGGGCCGGCAGCTTTCAGGCGGAAGATCGGACCACGAACAGCGAACAGCGAACAGCGAACAGCGAAATTAGGCAATACAGGCGACGTCGTCGAAGGCGAAATGCTGCAGCTGGTCGATCGGATTGTCGCAGGCGACGGCGCCTGCATAGCCGGGAGCCGGCTCGAAGGATCGCAGGTACCATTCGCCGCGTGCGGGATCGGTCACGATGCGGGGATCGATGGCCGCCGGAGCAATCTCGACTTCGAACGAGCGCAGCGGACAGGTGAGCCCGTCGCCAATTGCCTTGACGAAGGCTTCCTTGCGTGTCCACGTGCTGAAGAACGCAGCGGGACGTTGCGCCGGCGGCAACGAGGCGTATTCGCTGGCCTCGCCCGGCGCGAAGTATCGCGTCACGATCGCATCCGCGTCGGGCAGGGGGCGGATGCGTTCGACATCCACGCCGATCCGTCCGTCCGGCGAGATCGCGCATACGGCGATGCCCTCGGAGTGCGTGAGGTTGAACGAGATGGATGCGTCCGCCACGAACGGTTTGCCTGTATCGGACGACTCGAGGCGGATGGCCGAGGCCGACACGCCCGCGTACCGCGCCAGGATGGCGCGCAGCGCGCCGTGCGCGACGATGAAGCGAAGGCGTGATTCGGTGGTGCGCATCCGGGCAGCGCGGACGCGTTCGTCGCCGCTCAGCACGTCGAGAAGCGCAGACACGATGGACACGTCTCGGTCGAGATCCACCGTCCAGAGATGTACGGTCATGGCACGGCTGTCCATCGCGACATGGCGCCGAGCAGCACAGTGAGCTGATTGGCGATGAGGCCGGTGAGGGCGGAGCGCTCCTGCAGCAAGTAGAGCGGCCCGCCCTCGAACAGCCGCACGCCGGCGCGACCCCGTGTTTGCGCCTTCCACGCCTCCAGCTCTTCGCGCGTGGCCCCATCGTCGCCGCGGCCGCCGCAGGCGACGATCGGACATTCGAGCGGTTCCCCTTCTTCGTAGCCGTAGCTCGCGGCCATCGCGAACTCGCTGCGAAGGGCGGCGACCGTGACCTGCCTCAGTTCGCCGTCGGCGAAGATCGCCTCCGGGAGTTCGCCGGATCGACGCCGGACCTCCTCAACGAAGTCCGGCTCGGAAAGGTCGGCGAGCAGGGCCCCGCGGCCGGGCAGCTGCGGCGCGCGGCAACCTGACGGGAAGAGGGCGACGAGCGGCCACGCGCGGCTGTGCAGGCGTCTCGCGGTTTCGAAGGCGATGAGGGCCCCGAGGCCGTGGCCGAAGAGTACCGTCGGATACGCAGGCAGCCGACCGATGGCGAGGGCAAGTCCGTCGGCTGCCTGGGCGACAGATGCAAGCGGGGCTTCGCGGAGGCGCGTCCCGCGTCCGGGCAGCTGGACGATGTTGAGTTCAGACGCGGGCAACCGGTCCGGCCAACCGGCGAACGTGCCGACGCCACCTCCCGCGTGAGGGATGCAAACGAGTCGAACCGCGGGCGCGCGGTTCGGGCGAGGCGAGATCATCCAACGGTCTGGCAATCTGTGTGGTCCGACCAGCTCGACAGAGCAAAGGGTTCGCCACCGGCCGATGGCAGCTGCCCCTCGCGTTTGTCAGCCACTTGGAGGATAGCCGATCCGGAAAGCCACCCGGGGCGGCGACAGAAATCTGCCGAACCTGGCACCACGCCGTGTTGACGCTGACTCAGAACTCGAACAGCAGCCCGGCTGAAGGGACGACGGGGACGAGCGAGTCGAACAAGCGGGTGACCTCGCGCGTCGCGCTGTTGATTCGGGGCGGGTTGAACCGGACGTTCTCGCGGTTGAGCACGTTCAGCACTTCGACGAAGAGCGTGAGTCGCCTTCGCGTCCAGTCGAACGTCCGGTTCGCGCGCAGGTCGAGGCGCGCGTAGCCAGGCAGGCGCGCGGTGTTGCGCTGATCGGTCAGGAAGTACTGGCCGGCGTCGTACGTGTAGTATCCCGGGACGGGAAAGTTGCTGCCCGCCCGGAACTTCGCGCTGGCGCTGAACCGGTGAGAGAAACGGTAGAAGACGTAGGCGTTCAGCGTGTGCCGCTGATCGAGGTCGCCCCAGAACGTGTCCGCGGTCAGCGTGTCTTCGTAGCGGTTCCTGCCGTACGCGTAGGACACCCAGCCGGAAAGTGCTGTGGGCGAGGTGCGCTGCACGAGAAGCTCGACGCCGCGCGCGTAACCGCGTGCGCGATTGACGAACGGGTCCGTGAGCGAGCCTCGGACCACGTGTCCGTCCACCACGCGTGTGTCGGCGCCGGGGCGACGGATGACGTGCGAATCATCCCGGTTGTACAGCGTCAGCTGGACGCGCGTGGCCGGCGAAATCCTGTGCTCGAGACTCACGTCGGCGTGCACGGCCCGTTCGGCCCGGATGTCCGCAGCGGCGAACGCGCCGATGGCTTTCTCGAAATCCGGAAACTGGCGATAGATCCCGGATGCCGCGCGCACGGTGACGCGGCGCGGCAACTTCAGTTCGGCCTGGATCCATGGCGAACCCTGCGTATCGCCGGTCAGGGTCAAATGATCGATGCGGGCGCCGGGCGCGAATGTGAGACGCGGGCCGGCGTCGAGCTCGACCCGCAGGTAACCGCCGCTCCTGAGCGCGCTGCCGCGATAGGTGTTGATCGTCACCGGCGCCCCGCCGACGATCCGGCGACGCTCGCGAGTCTCTTCCACCTGCTCGGCCAGCAACCCCGTCTCGAGCCGCACCCCGTGCGCCAGCGCCACGTCCAGATCGGTCCGCACCGAGATCTGGTCCGTCGCGCCCTCCTCGAGACCGACGCCTTCGATCGTGTGGTTATCGAACGCATTCAGAGCGGCCATCACGCCAGCGTCGAGCACGCCCCGGCCGAGCGTCGTCCGCCAGCCGGCGATCAAGACGGCGGAGCGGTTGTTGCCGACGAAGAGATCGGATTCGTCAACTTCCTCGGGCAGCTCGCGCAGCCGCGAGTCGCCGGCGATCAGCGTGAGCGAGCCCGACTGCCGCGGCGTGAAGTCGTAGCGCAGCTTCGCCTGGACATCGGCGAAGGCGAAGCTGAGCCC
>JBOGIX010000734.1:0-6925 GCA_050744685.1 Vicinamibacterales bacterium
ATATGTGCGTGAGTCGCGGCGCATCCGCGCCGAGTTCACCGTGCTCGAGCAGCACGTCGGTGCGGACGCGCGCAAACGACGCGGCGATGCCGCGGGCGACCCCAGCAAGGCGGAGGCCTTCCTCGACTCGGTCGGCATCGGGTCGTATCGCATCGACCTGCACATGAGCACCGGCGGCGATAACTACATCGACGTGGGCTCCCTGCCGTTCCAGATCCCGCTGGGTGCGCTGATCCCGCGGCGAGTGGAGAACCTGCTGCCCGCGTGCAAGAACATCGGGACGACGCACATCACGAACGGCTGCTACCGGCTGCATCCGGTCGAATGGAACATCGGCGAGGCCGCCGGCCTGCTTGCCGCGCACGCGCGGGCGGTCAAGAGCCCCCCGCGACGCATCCGGAACGACGGCGCCAGCCTTGGTGAGTTTCAGCGGATTGTCCAGGAGCAGGGTGTGGAGATCGCCTGGCCGGAACGGCTCCAGGCGTCATCGGCGGTGCGGAGAACCAGACATGCATAGGCGTCATTTCTTCAAGAGCCTGGCCACCGGGACAGGCGTGGCCGCTGGTATCCATGTAGAGCGGGGGCACGCGCAAACGGCCCGCGCGCCAGGCGGCGACCGGGCGATCTGGCTGGCCCTCCTGCGCCGGCTGGCGGACCCGGTGCTCACCAACCTGGCGAACGAGACGCTCAAGGTGCGCATGCCGGTCGAGCAGGTGGACGGCGCGAACAGGAACGCCGTGACGCATCTCGAGGCGATCGGACGCCTGATTGCGGGGATCGCGCCATGGCTGGAGCTGGCGCCTGACGCCACGGAGGAAGGTCGCCTGCGCGCACGCTACGCCGACCTGGCTCGGCGCGCGATCGATCGCGCCGTCGACCCCGCGTCGAAGGATTACATGAACTTCACGCAGGGAGGGCAGCCGCTCGTCGATGCCGCGTTCCTCGCGCACGGCGTGCTGCGCGCGCCCCGCGCCCTGCACGAAGCGCTCGAGCCGCGCACGAAGCGCAACCTCGTCGCGGCGCTCGAAGCCACGCGGGTGATCCAGCCGGGTTTCAACAACTGGCTGCTGTTCTCGGCCACCGTCGAAGCCGCGCTCGCGAAACTTGGCGCCCGCTGGGATCGCATGCGCGTGGACTACGCGATCCGGCAGCACGACCAGTGGTACAAGGGGGACGGCGTTTACGGCGATGGACCGCAGTTTCACTGGGACTACTACAACAGTTTCGTCATCCATCCGATGCTGCTCGACGTGCTCGCCGTGTTCGGGCCGGAGCACGCCGCATGGAAGGAGCTGGCGCCGCGGGCGGTGCAGCGCGCGAAGCGCTACGCCGCCGTGCTCGAGCGGCTGATCGCTCCCGACGGAAGTTTCCCGCCGATTGGCAGATCGATCGCGTATCGCTGCGGCGCGTTCCAGCTGCTGGCCCAGATGGCGCTCAGGCGCGAGCTGCCCGACGGTGTCTCGCCGGCACAGGCGCGCGGCGCGCTCACCGCGGTGATCCGCCGGTCCATGGAAGCGCGGGGCACGTTCGACGAGCAGGGCTGGCTGCGGCTCGGATTCTGCGGCCATCAGCCGGGAATCGCCGAACGCTACATCTCGACCGGCAGCGTGTACCTCTGTGCCGTCGCGCTGCTGCCGCTCGGCCTGGACGCCGCCGACCCGTTCTGGTCCGCACCCGCGGAGCCGTGGACGGCCGTGCGGGCGTGGTCGGGACAGGGGTTTCAGATTGATCATGCGCTTGGGTAGTACGGTGACGGCTCAGGGTTCAAGGTTCACACCCTGCACCGAATCCTGCGCCGAACCCTGCACCCTGTGAACCCTGCACCCTAAGCCTTGCACCCTGAACCGTACGAGGTCAGAATCCCCCCCATGCCTCGCCTGAAACCCCTCGTCCTCTTCGTCGTCCTGGCCATCACGTCCGCGTCTGCCGTGCAGCGGCCGGCGAGTCCGCCGCTCTCGACGCGGGACATCGGCTTAGCCGCGGACCGCCTTGCGAGAATCGATCGGGTATTCCAGCAGGAGGTCGACGAGAACCGGATCGCGGGCGCGGTGGCCCTCGTGCTTCGCGACGGCCGGCCTGTCTACGAGCGCGCCTTCGGATGGAGCGACAAGGAATCCGGCCGCAAGATGACGACCGATGCCATCTTCCGCATCGCGTCGCAGAGCAAGGCGCTCACGAGCGTGGCCATCCTCGCGCTGATGGAAGAAGGGGCGCTGACCCTGTCGACCCCGGTCAGCCGGTTCATTCCGGAATTCGCGAAGACCACGGTCGCCACGAAGACCGACGCGGGAGTCGCGATCACGCCGGCGAAGCGCCCGATCAACATCAAGGATCTGCTCACGCACACGGCCGGCATCTCCTACGGCACCGACGCGACTGTCTCCTCGCAGTACGAGGCGAAAGCGCTGGGGCCCGCCGCCGGGTTCGGCTGGTACACCGCGGACAAGGACGAGCCGATCTGCGACACCATGGCGCGGCTGGCCTCGCTGCCGTTCGTCGCGCAGCCCGGCGAATCCTACGTCTACGGATACAACACCGATATCCTCGGCTGCGTGGTCGAGCGCGCGTCGGGCGTGCCGCTCGATCAGTTTTTCGCAACGCGAGTCACCGGCCCGCTCGGGATGAAGGACACGGGGTTCTTCCTGCCCGCGGACGAGCGTGCGCGCCTCGCCACCGTGTATTCGACGGGTCCGGACGGCACGATCGTCCGGGCGCCCGACGGCGCACGCGGGCAGGGGCATTACGTGGAAGGCCCGCGCAAGAGCTTCTCCGGGGGAGCCGGCCTGCTGTCGACCGCCCGCGACTACGCACGGTTCCTCGAGATGATCCGGAACGGCGGCGCACTCGATGGCGTGCGGATTCTCTCTCCGCGTACCGTCGCGCTGATGACGACCAACCAGATCGGCACGCTGCGCGCGACGCCTGGCCTCGGCTTCGGCCTCGGGTTCGAGACGGTCGATCACTACGGCGCCAAAGGCCTGAGCGCCGTCGGTGCGTTCGGATGGGGCGGCGCCTACGGCTCGCAGTATCAGGTCGATCCCGCATCGCGGCTGGTGCTGGTCTACATGGTGCAGCTGCTCCCAAGCCGCTCCGACCTCGGCCAGAAATTCCCGACGCTGGTCTACCAGGCGCTGGTCGAACCGCTCGGACAAGGGACTTTTTGAAGTAAGGAACTGGGGAAGTAAGGAACTGGGGAACTGCGGAACCTGGGAAGTGGGAGCTGACGGAAGCCGGAAGCTGGAAGCTGGAAGCTGGAGGCTGATGAAAATGAATCGCCGAGACTTCGTCCGCCTGACGGGGAGCGGTGTCGCGGCTGGCGGGCTGGCGGAATCGATCGTCTCCGCGCAGGTTGCGACGCAGCCGGCCGGCTCACAATCCGGCGGGTCGGCGCGTGCGCGGATGAAGGCCGGCACGCAGCACGGCGACTCGGACGCGATCCTCCGCGTGCTGGCCGGCTTCGGCGTGAATCATATCTGCAGCCGCCTGCCGTCGGCGCGCATGGACGAGGCGTGGTCGATCGACGGATTGACGCGGCTGCGCGAGCGCGTCGCCTCGTTCGGTGTGACCCTCGACATGGTGCCGCTGCCCCTCAGCTCGAGCGAGATTTCGAAGAGCGAGAACCCCGCGATCCTCCTTGCGCGCGATCCCGAACGCGATCGGCAGATCGACGACGTCTGCCAGATGATCCGCAACGTCTCGCGCGCGGGAATACCTGCGGTCAAGTACAACCTCACCCTCATCGGCATACCGCGCACGGCGCCGACCAAAGGGCGCGGCGGCGCGCGCTACAGCACGTTCGTGTACGCCGGCGCACCGCAGGAGCCGCCGCTGACCGAGGCGGGGCCGGTCGACGCCGATCTCTACTGGGAGCGCATCACCTACTTCCTCGATCGCGTCGTCCCCGTTGCCGCCGAGCACAAGGTGCGCCTGGCCTGCCATCCGCAGGATCCGGGCATGCCGCGCGGCAAGGGGTGGCGTGGCGTGGAAACCGTGCTCGGATCGGTGGACGGCTTGAAGCGGTTCGTGTCGATCGCGGAGAGCCCCTGGCACGGCCTGAACTTCTGCCAGGGCACGGTGTCGGAGATGCTCGAAACGCCTGGCGAACAGATCTTCGACGTGATCCGCTACTTCGGACAGCGCAACAAGATCTTCAACGTGCACTTCCGGAACATCGCCGGCGGCTTCCTCAACTTCCGCGAGACCTTCATCGACGACGGGGATGTCGATATGCTGAAGGCGATGCGGGTGTACAAGGAAATCGGGTACGACGGAATGATGATGCCCGATCACGTGCCGTCGATCGAAGGGGACACGAACAACCTGCAAGGATTCGCGTTCGCGTTCGGCTACATCAAGGCGCTCATCGCCGCCGTTTCCGCAGAGACGTGACCTGTCCGGCGCCATTTTGCATTCGATGAAAAGACACCGAGCCACGACGACACCTCACCCCGGCGGGCGACCTGCGCGCGTCGTGCTCGCGGCCGCGCTGCTGTCGGCTGGTGTCGCCGCGCAGTCTGACGGGTGGCGCGCGAATGCCGATATCGTCGCGCGCACGTCGGCCCGGCAGCCGGGGTTCAACTACGACGAGGCCGCTGTCGGTCCGTATACGCTGCCAGACGTGTTGAAGGGGGGCCGCGGCAGGATCGGGACGCCGGCGGAGTGGAAACAGCATCGGCCGGCCGTCGTCGAGCTGTTCCGCCAGCACGTCTACGGGCGATCGCCAGGCCGTCCCGAGCAGCTGCGCTTCGAAGTCGTCGCGGCGGATCCGAGAGCCATGGACGGTGCGGCAACGCTGCAGCGAGTTGCCGTCCTCAGCACACAGGCGGGTCGTGCACACCGGTTCGAGGTCACCATCTTCCTGCCGAACGCGCGGAAGGAGCCTGTCCCTCTTTTTCTGCTGCTCAACAACCGGCCGGCGACGAATGCCGATCCCACCCGCAAGGAGAAGTCGGGGTTCTGGCCGGCGGAACAGGCAATCGCGCGCGGCTACGGCATCGCGGCGCTGCAGGTCTCGGACCTGGCGCCCGACGACAAGGACAAGTATCGCGACGGCGTGATCCGGCTGTTCGAGGGGCCATCGACGGCGCCGCGTGCGGATGATGCATGGATGGCGCTCGCGGCGTGGGCGTGGGGCGCCAGCCGCGTGCTGGACTATGCGGAGACCAACCCGCGCATTGATGCGCAGCGCGTCGCCGTGGTCGGCCACTCGCGCGGCGGCAAGGCGGCGCTCTGGGCCGGCGCCGAGGACGAGCGGTTCGCGATGGTCGTGTCGAACGAGTCGGGCGAAGGTGGGGCGGCGCTGACGCGGCGCAACTACGGCGAGACGCTGGTGCGCATCACCGAAGTATTCCCGCACTGGTTCACCAGGAATTACGCGCGCTACGCCGGGCGCGTCGCCGACCTGCCCGTCGATCAGCACATGCTGCTCGCGCTGTCGGCGCCGCGCGCGCTCTACGTGGCCAGTGCGGACGAGGATCTCTGGGCCGATCCACGGGGCGAGTTCCTGTCGTTGTCCCAGACGTCGCCCGTGTATGCGTTATGGGGTGAGCAGGAGATTCGTGCCGATGAGATGCCAGGGCTCGAGCGCCCGCTGATCAGAGGCAAGCGAGGGTACCATGTGCGAAGGGGCACCCACAATCTGACCCCGTACGACTGGGACCGCTTCATGGACTTCGGCGATCGCGTGTGGCAGTCCCCATCTTCCAGGAATTGAACAGGTGTGCAGAAACATCAAGACGCTGGCAAATTTCGACCCGCCGGCCACCGATGACGAGATTCGCGCGTCGGCGCTGCAGTTCGTCCGCAAGCTGAGCGGATCGACGTACCCCTCGCGCGCCAACGAAGCGGCGTTCAACCGCGCCCTGGAGGAAGTGAACGCCGCGGCGCGCCGGTTGATCGACTCGCTGCAGACGTCGGCGCCATCGCGCAACCGCGAGGAAGAGGCGGCGAAAGCGAAGGAGCGGGCGATGAAGCGGTACGGCTGATCGCTGAGAGCCCTCAAAGAATCACTTGTGGCTTCCGGCTTCAGCCGGAAGATCGCTCGCGCGGCCGATCTTCCGCCTGAAGGCGGAAGCCACTCAACAGCACACGCGATTGATTCACACGATCTGAGGAGTAAGTCGTCATGTCGAAGATCAAACCCTCAGCGCGACTCCTCATCGGCGCCGTTGCGGTGTGTTTCGCCGCATCGCTCGCCGTGACGAGCGCTCGTCAGTCGTCCACCGCAGCGCCTGCGCTCGACAAGAACGATATCGGCGGTGTGGTCACCGGTCCGAAAGGACCGGAGGCCGGCGTGTGGGTCATCGCGGAAACGACCGGGCTGCCGACGAAATACGCGAAGATCGTCGTGACCGACGACCGCGGCCGGTACGTGCTGCCCGATCTGCCCGACGCGAAGTACAGCGTCTGGGTGCGGGGTTACGGCCTCGTGGACTCGCCCAAGATGACCGCTTCGCCCGGCCAGCCGTTGAACCTCACCGCGACCGTCGCGCCCGACCCGCATGCGGCGGCCCAGTACTATCCAGCCGGCTACTGGTTCTCGATGCTGCAGGTGCCGGCGAAGAGCGAGTTCCCGGGCACCGGCCCCTCGGGCAACGGCATCTCGCCGAACCTGCGCAGCCAGGCCGAATGGCTGCGAGTCGTGAAGAACGGCACCTGCCTCGCGTGCCATCAGCTCGGCAACAAGGCGACCCGCGAGATCCCGGCCGCGCTCGGAACGTTTGCGACCACGGCGCAGGCGTGGGAGCGGAGGCTGCAGTCGGGGCAGGCAGGCCTCAACATGATTCCCGGGTTGAACCAGCTCGGACGGGAGCGCGCGCTCGCGCTCTTTGCCGACTGGACGGATCGGATCGCAAAAGGCGAGCTGCCGCCGGCGCCGCCCCGTCCGCAGGGCCTCGAGCGCAACGCCGTGATCACGATGTGGGAC